>JAZQVB010000288.1:0-1969 GCA_045631605.1 Anaeroplasma sp. | reverse complement strand
AAGCGGTAGTGTAGGCAGCATTAGCTATAATGTTAATGTAAATAAAAATGATAATAATTTAATTATACAAATACCTTTACTACAATCACTATATATTAATCCAATTGGAGTTGGATTAATATATAATCATTTAGATAGAAATGTAGATTCAAATTTAGGTTTTGGAGAAGGGATTAGACACAATTTCGAATATTCTTTAGTAGAAGAAAATAACGAAATTACTATTACTAATCCAGATGGCTCATCAGATGTTTTCGAGATTCAAGATGATGGGACATATTATTCTAAGGAATTAAACATGACTATTACTAAACAAATGGTCCCAGTTGATGGAGATAGTGATGCAAATCATTATTATGTTACTGATAAATATGGTAATCAAATGTATTTCATTGAATCAAAATTAGAAGAAATTAAATACATTAATGGATGTAAAAGTTTACATTTTAAAACTTCAAATATATTTTTGGCGTCAATAAAAGAAATTTTATATTATCAAGTACCGAAAGAAAATGATGACCCTATTGTAATTGGATTTATCTATGACTTAAATTCGTCTAATAAAGTTATACAAATTAAATATATAGAAAACGGATATATTAATACTAAAGTATATTTAACATATAATTTATCGACAAACAAATTAATCAGCGTTGAAAAATATGAATCACAAGCTTTAATAGAACATTATACATTTACATACAACAGTAATTATGTTCAAATTAATGATGAAATAAAATTATATGCAAATAAAATTAATTTTGATAATGATAATCTAGTAACAAATATTCAAGAACAATTTTATGAAATGGTTACAGACTATGAGGACGGAACAAAATATACTGAATTAACTGAGATTAATACATTATATTTACTTGCACATTATGATAAAAATACAACTATCACTGATAGATTAGGTAATACCTTAACAGTAGTGTTTGATGATTTAGATTTACCAATCTATGAATATGATAATAAAAATAATGTTAAGATAACAGAATATAATAATTTAAAACAAGTTACATACCAAAGTAATGTAATGAATTTAAATAAACTAAAAGCAAATGGTTTATTAACAACATTAGCTAATCCAGTATCAAGTCAAGATTCTATTGTAGGCTTTGAAACAGTAACGCCTGAACTAGGAAATTTCGGTTTTACTGAATATAAAACTATTCGAAATGCGAGTGTAGATATTGAAGGTAAAGAAACGTATGAATTTTCATATACTGGAAATGAAAATGAAGCAATATCAATTCTAGCATATGTCAAACAAGAAGCCTTAGATGGTGATGTTAATCATGGTAATATAGAGTGTGTATTATATAATAACGATACTATTATATATTCTGAAGTGTATCATTTTACAAATGATACACAAGGAAGATTAATTAATATTGGTTTAAAAGCTAAAACAAAATATACAAAAATTAAAGTAAATGTAACAACATGTAATAAAAAACTTGAATATACAAACTTCATTATAACTAAATATGATTTTGGAGCTTATTATAAATATGATGGTAAAGGAAATATTCTTAGAGTTATCACATCAGCTGATGACTTTAACTTAGGATATAGCAATAATGTTATTGAGTCAGCTGTAACAAAAGGAAATAACGAAATAGTATATAGTGTAGATGATAAATTAAATCCTACAGTTACTGTTAACTCATACAATGTAACTACAGTTAAAGAATATAATTGTTATAATCAAATTACAAAACAACAAACACATTCAAATATAAATGGATCATATGAGGTTAATAATACATATGAAAAAGGTTATTTAATCAAACAAGAGGATACGAATGGGAATCAAATTGAATTTGACCGATCTGGAACAGGGAATTTATTGGAACATACGGTTAATGACGTAGAAACAAAATATGGATATAATAATTCTGTGATTTCTAATGTTACTACAGTAGGAGTACCAATTCAGTATTACTATGATGATAAAAAGAAT
>JAZQVB010000287.1:0-3735 GCA_045631605.1 Anaeroplasma sp. | reverse complement strand
TGTCGTTCTGTGAGCCAAGGAGTTGTCAGTGAGTCTTGTCTTCCTAAGACCGCTTGCCTTCCGACTTTAATACTACGGTCCATGAATGCACCTGGGTCACCTTCGTCACCATTACATACTACATATCTTGTTAATTCCTTTTGTCTAGCTACTTGACTCCACTTGTAGCCTGTTTGGAAGCCACCGCCTCCACGACCACGAAGATTAGACTCATTAACTGCTTCAATAACCTCTTGAGGTGTCATTGTTGTTAATGCCTTAGCAAATGCTTGATATGCACCATGTGCAATAGCATCCTCAATGTGCTCAGCATCAATATGACCACAGTTTTCTAAAACTAGACGAGTTTGCTTCTTATAGAATGGAATATCATCTTGCTTTTGATATTCAACACCATTTTGCTTATATAATAAACGATTGATAACCTCACCATTTTGGATTGTCTTTTCAAAAATTTCTTCACAATCTGATAACTTAACCTTAGTATATAAAATACCTTGAGGCTCAATACGCATAAGTGGACCCATTTCACAGAAACCGTGACATCCACTTTTCTTAACAGCGATTTCTGGATGTGGCACTTCAGTTTCGAATTTAATCTCTACATCTGCATTATTACCAATTAATTGTAATAACTTCTTGTAGATTTCACCACTACCACCAGCAATACATCCTGTACCAGCACAAATTAAGATTCTGCATTTAGCATCATCATTTTGCTTTTGCACACGATATTTAACATCATTTAATTGCTCACGAGATAAAATACGTTCCATATTACGCTTCCTCCCTTAGAGTTTTAATTAATTCAGTAACACCATCTGTTGTCATAGCTGGATATACATCGTCATTAACCATTACTACTGGAGCAAGACCGCATGCTCCTAAACAAGAAACAGTTTCTAATGTAAATAACATATCATCTGTTGTAACCTTTTCCTTAGATAATCCAAGCTCCTTATAAAGCTTATCTAAAATAGTTAAAGACTTTCTTACGTGACAAGCAGTACCGTCACATACTTTAATAACATATTTTCCCTTTGGTTCAAAAGAGAAATTCTCATAGAATGTAGCAACACTGTAAGCCTTAGCTTCAGTAATACCAATCTTCTTAGCAACATAACTTAAAAGCTCTGGTGGTAAATAACGGTATTCACTTTGAATATCCTGAATAATAGGAATTAAAGATGATTGCTTAGCACCATAAACTTCAATAATTGTATCGACCTTATCGTAATAACTTTGATCTAACATACTAAAAACCTCCTATTTGTATTTCACACAATACACTATTTTATATTATATATAAAAACATTTCAATTTACAAGGAAAACAAACACTTTTAACCATAAAAATGTCAAGATTTACCACTTTTTGTGAAACTAAAAAAAGTATCCCAGATAAATTGAGATACTTTAATGATTATTATTCAGCTTTTTCTAAAGCAAGAGTTCTAGTTGTTAAGTCACAAACCTCAGTTGGACCATAGTATTGGATTGCGCCTGGATATAAGTATGCAGTTTCAACAGCCCATTCTTCTCTATGAGCTTCAAAATACTTAAATGGCTTACCTTCAAGCTCAACTAATGCCTTTCTAATAACTGGTTTATCCTCACCATGACGTCTTTCCATATTCATCATCTTAGTGATTGGCATACCACCAGCAACCCATTCCTCAGCTGGCTTAGAAAGATTAGATACCTTAGATAAATAACCATTATAGCCATATTGGATTAGCATGAATGCATTATAACCTAATGAATAGCAATAGTCTGCATCAAAGTTAGATGGGAATGCACATCTTCCTTCATAACCAAAGAAATGATGTAATGCACCAAATTTACCCTTATAAGTTCCAGCCTTCTTTCTTTCAGCTAAAACATCCTTAACTAATGCTGAGAATAATTTTTCAGATTCAATTAAAGACACTTGAACGTTACCATGAGGGTCTCTTTCTAAGAATAATTGTTGTTGAATAGCTTCTGGTAAAATTGCAAATACAGACATAGATTCAGCAGTTAATCCCTTTTCGATGAATGCATACTTTTCTTTCCAGTTAGGAAGTGCATTAAATGCATCAGCCTTGCTACCAGCAAGTAATTCATTAATTTCGTGAATTAATACAGAGAATTCAGGAACGAATTCAACTACACCTTCAGGAATGATAGCTACACCGAAGTTCATACCCTTGGCAGCTCTCTTTTCAACTGAATCAGCGATATAATTTGCAATTTGAGATAAAGACATCTTCTTAGCAGCAACCTCTTCTGAAATTAAACAAATATTAGGTTGTGTTTCTAATGCACACTCTAAGGCAACGTGAGATGCTGAACGTCCCATTACCTTAATGAAATGCCAATACTTCTTAGCTGAGTTAGCATCTCTTTGAATGTTACCAATTAATTCACTATAAGTCTTAGTTGCAGTATCGAAACCAAATGAGCATTCGATATCATCATTCTTTAAGTCACCATCAATTGTCTTAGGACAACCAATAACTTGAACACCTGTATTATTTGCAGCAAAATATTCAGCTAAAATACCAGCATTAGTATTTGAATCGTCACCACCGATAATTACGATAGCTGTGATTCCATGCTTCTTACAAACCTCAGCAGCAACTGCGAATTGCTCCTTAGTTTCAAGCTTAGTTCTACCAGAACCGATAATATCAAATCCACCAGTGTTTCTATATTTATTAATGTATTCATCATCGAATACTAAATAGTTATCTTCTAATAAACCAGCAGGTCCATTTTTAAAACCATATAATTCATTTTCCTTATTAGTTGCCTTTAATGCATCATAAAGACCACAAACAACGTTATGTCCACCTGGAGCTTGACCTCCTGAAAGAATAACACCTACAACTTGCTTTTTAGCAACAGATGTATTTTCGCCCTTTTGGAAAGTAATTTCCTTTTTACCATATGTATTAGGGAATAATGCTTGAATCTTTTCTTGATCAGCAACGCTTTGTGTTTCTGCGCCTTCCTTAACACAAATTTCAGCAATACCATTTCTTAACATTCCTGGAAGCTTTGGAACGTAGTTATATCTTGCTATTTGAAGTGGTGATAATTTCATTTTTTATTTCCTCGCTTTTTTATAAAATTTCCAATACATAATAAACGTATTTATTCATTATTATTATATCAATTTAAGAAAAAAAGTAAAGAGGAATGCTTATACTTTAAATAAATTTAAAATAACACTTCTCTTTACTATCATTATACTATTTTAATATTTTTAACGCCTTCTCATAATCATTTACTATAAATCCTACAATACCATTAATGGGCACATAATGATTATTTATATATTCATTTTTACTATATCCAGAATCAATGTCATCTAATATTACAAATGATGAGCACGGATTGCTATTTAAAAATTGTAATATTTCATCACATCTATATTTATAATTTAATTCGTATGAAATAAACATTAAATCATCATAGATATCATCTAAAGCCTTTAACAGAACATTTCTATCCTCTTTATATATTCTTCTAGAAGAAATAATAACGACCTTAGCCTTTGTTTTTTCAACTAATTTCTTAAACAACGTATATTTCTCTACATCTAATACACCCTCTATTAAATTGGTATCCCCAGGCGCATTCAATACACCATCAATATCTAAAAATATATATTTCATATTTGCTCCATCCTATACGAATGATAATACACTATCCCTTAATATTTTATAACCATTTGTATTCTTATAATCCT
>JAZQVB010000286.1:0-1009 GCA_045631605.1 Anaeroplasma sp. | reverse complement strand
ATTTAATGTAGTACCCTTTAATGAAATACTACCTAAACAATTAATATCATAATATTCTTGGAATTCATATCCAAATCCATAAGTACCTGATGCAGGTACAATTGGATTTTTGAATTCATAATCAAATAATTTAATTTTAGTGCTCATTAGAAAATCACCTCATCTGCTTCAAATACTGGACCTTCTTTACAAACACGTTGGTTCCCCTTTGTAGTTTTGATTGTACAACCCATACAAGCTCCAAATCCACAACCCATTCTAGCTTCTAATGATAAACAACCATTATGAGAATAATTTGCAAGTCCTTCTAGCATTCTAAGAGGTCCACAAGAATAATAATAATCAAAATCAACATTATTTTCTGTTAAATATTTTACTGGATGACCGTGGAATCCACATTCACCATTATCAGTTGTTAAATGTAAATCTGTAATTTGAGATAATTCATCAATTAAAACTAAATCAGCTTTACATTGAGAACCATATACTAATGTAGGTTTAATTCCAAGTTTGTTAAACTCATCGATTAATGCAAACATTGGAGCAATACCAATACCACCAGCTACTAATAATGGCTTTTTAGATTTAGTAATATCAAATCCATTACCTAATCCTATTAAGCAATTTAATTCCATTCCAACTGGGAACGTTGACATACTTAATGTACCATTACCTAATACTTTGTATAGAATTTCCACGTAATTTGAAGAAAATCTATGAACTGATATTGGTCTTCTTAAATAATATCCAGGTACAGTGATATTAATAAACTCACCTGGGTTTTTAATATCACTTGTATCACCTGTTAAACGCATTAAGTAAATATCATTACCAACACGTTCATTCTTTTCAATTTTTAATACTACATTTTTCATTGATTAATTACTCCTTATCAATAACAGAAATACCCATAGTTATTTCTTCTAATACGTCTAATAATACATTTACTGTATCTAAGCAAGTAAATACATAAACGTTATTATCAATAGCACAACGGCGAATAAATTTA
>JAZQVB010000285.1:0-2061 GCA_045631605.1 Anaeroplasma sp. | reverse complement strand
ATTATAGAATAGGTTTTTATTAGGCTGATCATCCTTCATATTGAAGGAGAATGATTCCATATCATGTAATAATAAATTATAGGTATTAAAGCTTAAATTAACCTTGATTTTTTCCATATTTTGTCATCTCCTTGTATATATTGTCCACTAAATGTGTTCAAAAATCAAGATATAAAATACTATAGTATTAAAATGTGAACAAAAAATATTATTTAATTGCACATTTTATATATAAAAAATATTAAATATAATATAAGTGTAAAGGTTAGGAGTGAAATATATGTTAATTAATGGTAAGTATGGTACTGCTAATGTGTTTGCGACATTAGTAGATGAGGAGACAAGAAAACAAATAGCTAATTTAATGGAACAAAAATTTATTAAGGGTTCAAAGGTATCAATTATGGCTGACTGTCATGCGGGTGCTGGCTGTGTAATAGGCACTACAATAAAGATTACTGATTGTTGTGCACCATCATTAGTTGGTGTTGATATTGGCTGTGGCATGTTAACTGCTAAATTGGGTAAGATGGATATTGATTTAATTAAATTAGATAGATTTATCAGAAAGAAGATTCCTTCTGGATTTGAAATTAGAAAGGAAGCAATTGAGGCTGATATTGATATATCAAAGTTACATTGTTATAAGCATTTAAATAACAAGGGTAACTTGAATAGAGCCTTAGGATCATTAGGTGGTGGTAACCACTTTATTGAGATAGATAGGGATAATGATGGTAATTTATATTTAATAATTCATACAGGTAGTCGTAATTTAGGTAAGCAGGTGTGTGATTATTATGTTAAATTAGCTGAGTCTGACTTTATGGAAAAATATAGTAAGGCTAGAAATGATTTAATTAAAAGATATACTAAATTAAATAAAACTGGTAAAATAGAAGAAGGATTGGAAAGATTAAGAAAAAGATATTTAGTAGCTGATAAAAATTTAATTCCATTATATAAGGAATCATTTAAATCATATATACATGATATGCATATTTGTCAGGAGTTTGCTAGAATTAATAGAGAAGCAATATTAGTTGATATTATGAAATATTTAGAATTAGATATGAATGAATATGAATATTTCCATACAGTTCATAACTACATTAATATGAATGATATGATTTTAAGAAAGGGAGCTATTTCAGCCTACGAAAATGAAATGGTATTAATCCCTATTAATATGCGAGATGGGTCTATATTAGCTCGTGGTAAATCAAATAGTCAATATAACTTTTCAGCACCACATGGTGCCGGAAGAGTATTATCACGTACTCAAGCTAATCAAATAATCACGTTAGATGAGTTTAAGGAAGCAATGAAGGGTATATACTCTACATCTGTTCAAATAGATACTATAGATGAATCACCATTTGCGTATAAATCTATAGAGGATATTTTACCAAACATCTTAGATACTGTAGAGGTTGTTTCTATAATGAAGCCTATTTATAATTTTAAGGCTTCAAATAAGCGCGGAAGATAAAAAAAGGAGGTACATTATGAAAAATATAATCCCAAAAAGAATATTAGATGTTATGAATATAATAGTTGATAACGGATATAAATCATATTTGGTTGGTGGATGTGTTAGAGATTATATTATGGGTGTACCTCCACATGACTACGATATAACTACAAGTGCTGATATTAATGCCTTACAGGCTATATTTAGGGATTATAAGCTTGTTAATAAAAATGGTATTAAGCACAATACATTATCTATATATTATGAGCATGATATTATTGAGATTACAGCTTATAAGGTTAAATCGAATGTTTTAACTATAGAAGAGGATTTGCAAAATAGAGATTTAACCATTAATGCTATTGCTTATAGTGCTATAGATGGATTTATTGATCCATTAGATGGTAGAAATGATATAGAGAATAAGATTATAAGAGTATGTAATGATGAAGCATTTAAGGATGATTATTTAAGAATATTAAGAGCTTTAAGATTCTCATCTGTTTATGATTTTGAAATAGATGATTATACAAAAGAATTAATTAAAAGAGATTATGAAGGATTAAAAAATATTAAGGCTGAAAGAG
>JAZQVB010000284.1:0-6788 GCA_045631605.1 Anaeroplasma sp. | reverse complement strand
TGCATTTACTGAAGTTGCTGGTATTTATCCTATTACTCCGTCTTCACCAATGGCTGAGTATACAGATGAATGGGCATCTCAAGGCAAGAAAAATTTATTCGGTATGCCTGTAAAAATTGTTGAAATGCAATCAGAAGCTGGTGCTGCTGGTACAGTTCACGGTTCATTACAAGCAGGTGCTTTAACAACTACATATACAGCATCTCAAGGTTTATTATTAAAGATTCCTAACATGTATAAGATCGCTGGTCAATGCTTACCAGGTGTTATCCATGTTTCTGCACGTACAATTGCAGCACAATCTTTAGCTATCTTTGGTGACCACCAAGACGTTATGGCTTGTCGTCAAACTGGTTTCGCATTATTATGTTCTAACTCAGTTCAAGAAGTTATTGATTTAGCTGGTATTGCACACTTATCTGCAATTAAGAGTGGTATTCCATTCTTACATTTCTTTGATGGTTTCAGAACTTCTCACGAAGTTAACACAGTTGAACCAATCGACTATGCAGTATTTGACAAGTTATTAGATAAGAAGGCTGTTGCAGAATTTAGAGCTAACGCTTTAAACCCAGCACATCCTAAGAGCCGTGGTACAGCTCAAAATGATGACGTATACTTCCAAACAAGAGAATTACAAAACCAACAATATACAAAGGTTTATCCAATTGTTGAAAAGTATATGGATGCTATTTCTAAGGCTACAGGTCGTACTTATAAGCCATATCAATACTATGGTCATCCAAATGCAACAAGAGTTATCGTTGCTATGGGTTCAGTAAATCAATGTGCTGAAGAAGTTGTAGATTACTTAGTATCTAAGGGACAAAGAGTAGGTTTATTAGAAGTTCACTTATACCGTCCATTTGTTCATAAGAAATTCATCGAAGCTTTACCTTCAACAGTAAAGAAGATTGCTGTATTAGACCGTACAATTGAGCAAGGTGCATTATATGAGCCATTATGCTTAGACGTACAAGCTGCATACAATGGTAAGAAGAACGCACCAAAGATCGTTGGTGGACGTTATGGTTTATCTTCAAAGGATACAACTCCAGACTTAATCAATGCAGTATACACAATGCTTAAGAAGCAAACATTAAAGGATCACTTCACATTAGGTATCGAGGATGACGTTAAGTTTACATCATTACCTGTTACTGAGTCAATCGACGTTGCAGATCCAACAACTACAGAATTATTATTCTTCGGTTTAGGTTCTGATGGTACAGTAGGTGCATGTAAGAACATCGCTAAGATCGTTGGTGACTACACTGATTTATATTCTCAAAGCTACGCAGCTTATGACTCTAAGAAGTCAGGTGGTTCTACAAGATTACACTTACGTTTCTCTAAGAAGCCAATCCGTTCTACATATTTAGTTAACAAGCCTCACTTCGTATCATGCTCATTAGATGCATATCTAGATAAGTTTGATATGATCGATGGTTTACGTGATGGTGGTACATTCTTATTAAATACAGTTGTTGATAAGGACCACATCGCTGATAGATTACCTAACAAGTATAAGAGATTATTAGCACAAAAGAACGCTAAGTTCTATATCATCGCTGCAAACGCTGCTGCAAGAGAATGCGGCTTCCGTCCAGGCTTAGGTGTTAATACAATTATGCAATCAGCATTCTTCAAGTTAAATGAACAAATCATGGATTATGAAGAAGCTAAGCAACACATGAAGGAATTCGCAACTAAGACATATATCAAGAAGGGTCAAGATATCGTTGATCAAAACCATGCAGCAATTGACATGGGTGGTACTAGATTAGTTGAGGTTGCAGTTGATCCAGCATGGGCTAACTTAACTGACGAAGTTAAGCCAGTTGATACAACTCGTCCTGAATTCGTACGCGACATCGCAGATGTTATCAACGCAATTAAGGGTGATTCATTACCATTATCAGTATTCAAGAAGCACGGTTTAGATGGTTCTATGCCTCAAGGTACTGCTGCATACGAAAAGCGTGGTGTAGCTACAGATGTACCTCAATGGTTATCTTCTAACTGTATCCAATGTAACCAATGTGCATTCGTATGTCCACATGCTTGTATCCGTCCATTCTTATGTACAGAGGAAGAAGTGGCTGGTGCACCAGAAGGTACTCAATTCTTAGATGCAACAGGATTCAAGGGTTATAAGTATTCATTAGCAATCTCTACATTAGACTGTACAGGTTGTGGTGTATGTTTAACAGTATGTCCTGGTAAGCCTAAGAAGAACGAAGATGGAACTACAACTAAGTCTCCAGCTTTAGTAAGCCATACAATGGCACAATCTCGTGAAATGAACGAGCATGGTATTTATGACTATTTCGCTAACAATGTAACTTATAAGAGTGACATCGCTGGTACAAATAACGCTAAGAACGTTCAATTCGCTCAACCATTATTCGAGTTCTCAGGAGCTTGTGGTGGATGTGGTGAAACTCCATACGTTAAGGCAGTATCTCAATTATTCGGTGATCGTATGATGGTTGCTAATGCAACAGGTTGTACATCAATCTATTCAGGTTCTTACCCTGCAACTCCATATACAACTAATGCTGAAGGACGCGGACCAGCTTGGGCTAACTCTTTATTCGAAGATAACGCAGAATTCGGTTTCGGTATGAAGATGGCTGTTGAAACATTAAGAGATAGATTACAAACAGTTATGGCTTTAAATAAGGATGCAATGCCAGCTGAGGCTGCTGAATTATGTGCTAACTGGATTGAAAACAGAACAAGCTCTACAGTAACTAAGGAAGTTGCTCCTAAGATCGTTGCAGCTATGGAAGCTATCGACGCTCCATATGCTAAGGAAATCTTATCATTAAAGGATTATTTAATTAAGACTTCTCAATGGATCATCGGTGGTGATGGTTGGGCTTACGATATCGGTTATGGTGGTTTAGACCATGTTATCGCTAATAACGAAGATGTTAATATCTTAGTTGTAGATACAGAGGTTTACTCTAATACTGGTGGTCAAGCTTCTAAGTCAAGCCGTTCAGGTGCTATCGCTAAGTTCGCTGCTGCTGGTAAGCCAGGCTTCAAGAAGGATTTAGCTTCAATCGCTATGTCTTATGGTCATGTTTACGTAGCTACAGTATCTCATGGTTATAACCAAAACCAAGTTATTAAGGCATTAAAGGAAGCAGAAGCTTATAATGGTCCATCAATCGTTATCTGCTACTCTCCATGTATCGCTCATAACATTAAGAAGGGTCTATTCATGTCTCAAATGGAAGCTAAGAAGGCTACAGAATGCGGTTACTGGCCAACATTCAGATATAATCCTGCATTAGCATTAGAAGGCAAGAACCCAATGCAATTAGATTCTAAGGAACCAGATTGGACTAAGTATAATGACTTCTTATTAAATGAAGGTCGTTATGCTCAATTAACTAAGGTTAATCCAGTTGCTGCTCAAGAATTATTCGAAAGAAACTTAGCAGATGCTAAGAAGCGTTATGCTAACTACAAGCGTTTAGCTGAAATCGATTATTCAAATAAGTAATAAAATAAATTAATGGCAAGCTTCGGCTTGCCATTTTTCTTTACATAAATTCAAAAAGTGTATTACTTAATACTTAATATGTTTACTAGTAAATTTCTTAATGTTATAATTAAAAAAAGAGTGATTTCGTATATTAATATGAGAGGAGAAAATGTATGAAAAAAAGAAAGATAGTATTAGGTCTAGTATTAGCATCAGCATTATTAGGTGTTACAGCATGTAATAATAGTGAAAATCCTACAACAACAGTAGTGGCTCCAAAATTTATTACATTTGAAGCTAATAATGGAACTGAAATTCCTAAGTTTGAGCTAGGGGCAAATGGTTTAGTTACTAAGCCTGCTGATCCAGCAAAGGAGAATGCTACATTTATAGGCTGGTATACTGATATTGAATGTACTAAGGAATTTGATTTTAACACTGTAGTTAATGAAGAATTTACATTATATGCTAAATATGAATATTATGCATATAATGTGACATTAAATTCAGATGGTGGTACTGAATTTGAATCATTTAAATACAATGTAGGTGAAAAGACTACATTACCAATACCTATAAAGTCAGGAGCTATGTTCTCACATTGGGAAGATGAAAATGGTAATAAATATAATTCTATTTCTAGTGAAACTACAGGAGATTTAAATTTAAAGGCTATTTATAAAAGTAAGGGTATGGCTAATGTAGAATTTAATACAAAGGCTGCTAATTTTTCTGCAGGAAGCTTAACTAGTCAAGAGGATAGCATATTTACAATTAACGGAGAGGTTAGAGGTAGAAATCAAACATGGACTAATCCTGAAAATTCAAGTGAATCTATTGAATGGAAATATTCATATAAATTAGGTTCTAGCAATTCAAAGATTACATTTAAGGCGCCTGGTGATGGTAAGGCTGTATTTTATGTTCAAAATGGTTCATCGGGTGCGGCTACTCAAACCGTTATGATTACATCTGATATTTATGGAGAAGTTAAAAATAAGACTGTTAAATTCTCCGGTGCTACACAAGCCGTTGCTCCATATCCAGCAGGTAGCCCAGTTGTAAGAATAGAGTTTGATGTTGAAAGAAATGGTGAATATACCGTTGCTAGATCTGGTGGTACTGTTGATATTTATGAGCTTAATTTAGAGTGTAGTGTAGTTGAGAAGGATATAGATGCTGTTAAGGTTTTAAAAACTGGAAATACTAACTTTGTTGAAGGACAAAACTATAATCCTGACGGTCTACAAATAGTAGCGTCTCATAATAATTTATATACTACATATGTAGATATTAATGACGCTGTAATTGATTCAACAAATGTTGATATGACTAAACCAGGAGTATATCCTGTATATGTTAATTATGGTCAATATAAGGATTCATTTGATGTTAATGTGTATGCTATAGACGAAATTGAATTAGGATTTAATAATACATACGTGGATAAAAATTCATACAATACTATTTATGTTAATGGTAAGGTTCAAACTATTTATGATTTAAATGAGGAATTCAATTCAAACTATTTAACTGTAACAGCTAAAGCTAAATTAAATGATAATGAATTAGATTTTATTATTAAGGATGGTATTACATACACTGGATTTGATAATACAAAATCAGGAGAACAAGAAATAGAGGTAACTTTATCTATAAATGGTAAGGAATTTAAATCACAATACACAATTTATGTGGTAGATACTGAGGCTTATTTAAATACTGCAGGTCAATATGTATGTACTGTAGATCAATCATATAATGGTGTAATTGGTAATATTGATGGAGAAAATGGTAATATGTTTAATACTATTTCTCAAGCATTAGAATTCCTAGAAAATCCTAATATTGTAGCCTCAAAAGAAAAACTATTATTCATTAAAGCTGGATATTATAATGAAAAGATTGAAATTAATATTCCTAATTTAATTATGTCAGGTGAAGGTACATGTAAGGCAACATGTCCTGAAAATGAAAATTATGATGAAGATGAATATAAAAAAGCAACTATAATTGAATGGGATTCATTATATGGTATTCCTGATGAGGGAGGATTCTCTCAAGTAACTGATTCAGTAGCAACAGTAGCTGTAAGAGAAAAGGCAGTAAACTGTACAATAGTTAATTTAACATTATCTAATTACTGGAACTGTGAAGAGATATTTACAGGAAACAAGGATAATTTAGATTATTTAACTAAGATGGGCTTAGCCGTAAATGGCACAGTTAATGACCATAGAGCTCTAGCTTTAATTTGTCAGGCTGATAAATTTGAAATGATTAATTGTTCACTTCTTGGATATCAAGATACAGTTGAATTCATGACAGGACGTCAATTTGTAGTTGATACATATATTTCTGGTAATACAGATTTTATCTTTGGTACTAACTCAACTACATATTTCACTAATTGTCAAATTCATGTAGCATATAAGGTTGGTGGGGCAGGCTATATTACAGCATACAAGGGCTGTAATAAGGGTGCAGAAGATTATATTGAATATGGTTTAATATTCAATAATTGTAATTTCACTGCTGATTCAAACGTAGAAGCAGGTACATTCGCATTAGGTAGACCTTGGGGACCATATTCAGCAGTTATGATTATGAACTCTAATTTAGGTGGTCATATTTCTAAGGCTGTAGGCACTCGTTACTATTCAATGGGTGGTGTAAACCCTACAGATGAAACTGTAAGATATTTAGAATATAATAATACAGGTGATGGAGCATTAACAGCTGCACAAGCAGGTGTTACTCTAGTTGATGACTCTACAGCAGCTAATTACGCAAATTTAGGAAGAATCTTCGGTACTACAAATGGTATGTGGACTTACGAGGATGCATGGGTATTTGAATAAGATTTTATGGAAAAAGAATGCATATACACAGAAATTAAACCCAATATTTATAATATTATTAAGGTAGATGTATTTAATCATACCTATTCACTTTTAGAAAATAAAGGTGAAAAGGATATTGATTTTGATTTGTATGATTTTGTATCACAAGAAATATTTGAAGCAATAATTATGGGATTAAATACAAAAGGATATAAAATGATATAAGAGGAGATTGTAGGTTAAAATGCCTACAATCTTTTTTTATTTGCTAATATTTTTTAATTCATAATATATATATCAAAAAGTTTGATTAAATAAAGATAAATTTAATGCGTTATATTTGCCACATAACAGCTTTAATATTTTCATCATTGGTTATTAAATGAACCATAAACATTTTACTCCATTTTTTAAAATATATTAGAATTAATTAATAAGGTGGTATA
>JAZQVB010000283.1:0-2098 GCA_045631605.1 Anaeroplasma sp. | reverse complement strand
CAAAAATTTTATCTTTTTGTTTGTTTTTAATCTTTTTTGCTCATTCTTCTTTTAAAGAATTGTTATCTTGTTTATTCTTACGCTTAGTTCGTCATATATAGTTTTCAAAGACTTAATTTTCCGACTCAATTTCTTGAGCCTTATTCATTATACCACTTAATTTTTTCATGTCAACAACTTTTTTATCTTTTTTTCACAAATTTCAACAAAAAAAGGAGCACACCTATTTTTGTACTCCTTTTATGGTATTTTTTACTTGTTAATTTTCATAACCTCAGTATAAGCCATAATTAATGGTCCTACACCCTTAGCATCATTTTCAACGATAGGCTCAGAAATATAATATTCATATGACCCATCTCTTCTTCTATTGTTATCAGGACCTAAACCAGCAACTAAGCAAATACCACCTAAATTTAAGTCGCCATCTTCCTTTACAGAAAGATACTTATTACAAATACCATTAAAAATATCTAAACCAATTTGTTGATATCTTTCAGGTAATGCACCTAATCTTACACCCTTAAGAATTGCATAAGCTACCATTGAGCTTCCAGAAGTTTCTAAATAATTTCCTTCTCTATTAGGGAAATTAGGAACTTGCCAGAACATCTTTGATTCCTTATCTTGATATTGTAAAATACCATCGATAACTTCCTTTAATAATACCTTAATAGTATTATATTCATCATACATTTGTTCGTCCATGAAATCTAAAACATCAGCTAAGCCTACTGTGAACCAGCCAATTGATCTTAACCAGAAGTTTTTAGATAATCCCGTTTCAGGATCCGCCCAGAACATAGTCTTTGAGCTATCATAGCCATGATAATATAATTTTGCAGATTCATCAAACATTAGCTTTCTAACATTTTGGAATTGATTAATAATATCTGCATAATCCTTCTTATTTCTTAATGTTTGATATCTTGTATAGAATGGTTGCATCATATATAAGCCATCTAACCAAATTTGATTTGGATAAATTTTCTTATGCCAGAAGTTACCCTCTTTAGTTCTTGGATGAGTCTTAACTTGTGAATAAGACAATTCAATAGCCTTACTATATTTTTCATCACCTGTTATATTGTATAAATCAAATAAAATTCTCGATTCACACACATCGTCAGTTGAATACTTTTCGACCTCATAGCCTCTAATTGTGCCATCCTCAAATACATAGTAATCTACAAACTTCTTTACGAAATTGATATATTTTTCATCACCTGTAGTTTTATACATTTCAATTAAAGATGTTGTCATACATCCATCAATATAGTTCCATACTGGCTTCTTACCATGTCTAATAGCCTCAATATTCCAAAGCGGCATATCAGGACTAGAAGTCATTAGCTTGTCGATATACTTATTAATTATTTCATACATGATTAAAATCCTCCATTTGTTAATTATATTATACAAAAAGGATTATTTTTTTACAAGATATATATTTTTATGCATCAATCGATTTTAACAAGAACTCTGCATTTGAATAATTCGAATTGCTCTTTTTATCCTCATTAATAAATATGTTATTCTCTATTTTTTCAAAGCCAAATTCCAAAAACAAATCATATACAACCTTACTATCCGCAATACAAACAATATTTGATATGTTTTTATTTTTTGCAAGAGCACAAAGCTTTTCAATCATATTGTTAATATAAATGTTATCAATATTTCTTTTAAAAACAAAATACCTTATTAAAGCATTACTATCATATATTTCAAATGATACACTTCCTAATACCTTATCATCATCAATTATAGCAACAGTATTTAAAACAACGTCGTCCTCTATACTATTAATAGAGGGAACAGATGATAAAAAGGATGTTATTTTATCATAATTATTATCATTTATCATCTCTATAGATTTCATTAGGCATTCTCCTTTATTTTATTAATTACATTAACCAACAGGCTTTCATACTTAATTTCATCTTCACTCGAAATTTGCAACAAATCAGGATATACAGTACCCCACCAATTATCACCAGCACCTGCACCTAATATAATATATAAGGTATAATGATTTTCATTTTTTACTGCATTATTATTATATGCTTTATTATATAGGGTATGCTTAGAAAATGAT
>JAZQVB010000282.1:0-1149 GCA_045631605.1 Anaeroplasma sp. | reverse complement strand
TTTACTAGATTTAAACATATTTGATATTGCTTCTTTAGGATTACCAATTATACCCTTTAAATCTATACCTAATGTATCACCAATTAATCCACCAATAGCATTTTGTAATTCAGAAAATGAACCTTTAGCACCCTTTCCATTAAATAAATTAGAAATAAAAGTACTACCACCTTCTATTAATCCATTTCTAATTTCAAGTGCTTTTTTCCAACCTACAACATTTTGTGGTGCACCTAAAATACGTTGTTCACCACCCCAGAATGTACCTTGACGATATGTTGTTATTAATATATTAGCTATTAAATCTAAAATTGCTGTTTTAGTATTTATATTATCATATCCGCGAAGTTTATAATTAAATACTAAATTAAATTCATGATTAAATTTTAAATTACCATCATATGTATGTGTTGACCTTACAGTATCTTTTGGTTCGTAAATTTTATTTTTATCATATATTTCACCATTAACTGCAGGATTTCCTTTATAAGGTGCATCATTAGCACCCTCAATAGGAAATTGTCCAGCACCAGATTTTTCTAAAATTTGAGCAAGTGCATTTCCTTCTAAACCTTTAGCTGTTGCTTCATGATATTTTGGACTAAATAAATTAACAATTCTACCTAAAGGTCCACGTGCGGCATCACTTTCTTCTGACTCTTTAGTTTTAACTTCTGCTGTTAATTCTTTAAATTCAGCATTAAAACTATAATTTAATATAGATTCTAATTTATTATCTTCTGTACCAAATCATGTAATCATACGACCTATATCACCTGTTACAGTTATATGATTATCATCATCTGATAATTGTGTTCCGTGAAAAATATTATCGAATATAGGATATGGAAATCTTCTAAGTGTTATCATATAGTTGTTTGAAATTTGTCCTAACTCTTTACAATACATAAAATCAGACCATTTATATCTTGCTTGACCTAAAACACTATGATAACCATTTTCAAATGTTAAATTACTAATTTCAACTAAATTTTTTATAGAACAATCAGAAATATCTGTTAATGTTATATTTCCTTTTAAATTCCCACCACCTGATGATGCTTCAGCTGATATTGATTGTCCATTTTTTATTGTGTCTAAAATTGGTAAATTATTTGATGCACCAGCAGTATTTACGGCATAAAATGG
>JAZQVB010000281.1:0-1080 GCA_045631605.1 Anaeroplasma sp. | reverse complement strand
AGCCTTCTTCTTTTGTTCCATTTCTATCAATAACCTCCTTCGCTAAATTAAGATACGCTTTAGTCCCTTTACCCTTAGGATCATAATCAAGAATAGTTTTCCCATGACTTGGAGCCTCTGCCAACTTAATTAATCTTGGTATAATGGTATCATACACTCTTTCCTTAAAAAATTCTTTTATACTACTTATAACTTCCAAACCTAAATTAGTGTTTACACTTAACATTGTAAGAAGCACACCTTCAATATCTAAATTAGGATTAACCTTCCTTTGAGCTAACATAATAGTATTTATAAGTTGCATAATTCCTTCTAACGCATAATATTCACATTGAACAGGAATTAATACAGAATTAGCTGCCGCTAACGCATTTGTAGTCAACACACCCAAAGACGGCGGACAATCAATCAAAATAAAATCATAATTATCTTTTATTTTTCCTAACTCTTCCTTAAGTCTCATTACTCTATTAAATTTCTTATCGGTATCCTTATATTTTCTTTCTAGTTCTATAAGCTCCATATCAACACCAGCCAAATTTAAATAAGCCGGAATTATACTTAAATTAGCACTCTTAGTCTTAATAATAGCATCATCAACAGACATTTTCATAGTCATCACTTCATAAATGCTTCCATTAATACCCCTTTTATCTACTCCTACACCAGTAGTAGCATTACCTTGCGGATCCAAATCTACAACCAATGCTTTTTTTCCCAACATTCCCAATGCTGCGGCAAGATTTATACTAGTTGTGGTTTTTCCTACACCACCTTTTTGATTTACAATTGCTATTATTTTTCCCACACTACTTCACCTCGTCAAAATTACCTTTACGTTTACATACATTTATATTTTATCAAAAAAAAAAGCAAAAAGAAAGAGTAAAATTAATTAATTTAATGATACTTTAAACATTACCGTTTTATTCGCCATTATTTAATAAACATAAACAATCTATCCTCATACTATATTTATTTACTTATTACACAGATTTTGATATAATTAATCTCAAGAAGGAGGTCGACAAATGAATATAGAAAACTTCATTAGAAATATTAATATAAACAACGATAAAT
>JAZQVB010000280.1:0-4315 GCA_045631605.1 Anaeroplasma sp. | reverse complement strand
AATCTAAATATGAAGATAAATAAGGCTCCTCCTTATATAGAGTAGAATCACGCCTTAAAAGATCCTTAATATTTATAGCTTTCTCATATTCTAAATCGTTTAATGAAATAAATGAGCATTCATACATACAATTTAGGACAGTGTTTTTTCTTTCATTAGCGGCTATAGGATTTTTATAAGCATTGTATTTATTAGGTGCTTGAATAAGGCCTGCAAGATAGGCTGCCTCTGATATAGTAATATCTGATGGATGCTTATTAAAATAATATTTAGAGGCCATATTTATACCATAAATATTACCTCCAAATAGAATAGAATTTAAATATGCCTCAAGTATTTGGTCCTTTGTATATCTTTTTTCTAATTCAATTGCGTAGGCTATTTCCTTTATTTTCCTTTTTAATGTTTTCTCATTATTCAAATATACATTTTTAATATATTGCTGAGTAATTGTAGATGCTCCACTTGAATAATTTTTGTTTTTAATATTATCGATAGAGGCTCTAATTATACCTTTTACTGAATATCCATTATGCGAATAGAAGCCTCTATCCTCAACAGAAATAAAGGCATTAATAATATTAGGTGAAACATCCTTTAGGCTTACATAGCTATAATATATGCTGCTTGTTGAGATAAGATTATTATCATTATCATATATTTTAATTGGTGTATATCCTTGCTTAAGAGGTAAAAAAGCATTAGCTTTAGAATATAATGTGATTCCACCGCCAATGCTTAATAATACTAATATGATAAATATTATAGTTGAAAATAAATTAATTATTATTTTTAAAATAAATTTCATCGATAATCTTTAAATAATTTAATCTAGGAAGATATCCTTGCTTGATTAAATATGATCCAGCCTTTAAATCCTCATATGGAATAGATTTTCTTCCACCCTTTAAGGAATCATTCCAAAACCTTAAAATTAAATCAAAGGGAACAACATAATATTCGTCATAGCTGCTCCACGCAAGAATAATAAATCCTATTCCACCGTGAGCAATAATATTTTTTAAATGCTCAATTTGATGTGGATGAATATTGGCAAGAGGATAAGCTGTTTTATTATGATTTTCCTTTGCTTCAAAATCTATGTATCTACCCTTATAAATACCATTGAAGTCGGTAGTAGAGGGTGTCTTATAATATGCCTCAGTAATTACTGCCTTACTACGCATTGGATAGCTAACCTTAACTATCTGAACAGGAGTAGGCTTCTTATGAATTACTGCAATGTTGTTGGCAAGATAAAATTCATTACTGTCATTTATCATACCCTCTAAATCCATACCTAGATTTGCTTTATTATTTGATTTTTGTTTTATTGGAAGATTAAAAGCCATAAATATCACCATATATATTTTATCATATTTTTTTTATTAAGCACTTATATTTTGTCTAATTGTATAGAAAATTATACTAAAAAGATTTGTAAGCGTATTCTGTAAACGCATTTTTATTTATTTATAAAAGAAATTATAATATACTTTTTTTTGTAATAGGAGGGGAATTGTTTTTATGGCAAATACAAAAGTAGTTATTAAGGTTGTAGCTCCTGCTGAGGAATTATATTTAGTTGGTTCTACAAAGAATTTAGGTGCATGGGATGCAGCAAAGGCTATCAAGTTAGAATTCTGTGCTGAATGTAATGCATATCATACAACAAAGATGCTTCCAGCTGGTGAAGTAGTTGAATTCAAGGTGTTAAGCGCTAAGGATTGGGCTAATGTTGAAAAGGGTGCTTATGGTGAAGAAGTAGCTAACCATAGCTTCGTAGCTGAAAAGGGCCTAGTTGTTGAGGTTTCAGTTTCAAATTTTGCAAACTAATAAAAATTAAGGAATGATGCGTCATTCCTTATTTTTTTTCATATAGTAATATGGTGATTAAATGATTGGTATAATAAAAGGTGATGCAAGATATAATTATTTGCATAAATTGATGGATAATTCCATATTATCTAATGATGCTTTAGATTTTTACAATGTAGATGTATTAATTTTACCCTTTAAGGGAATTGATACAGATGGTTATATATATGGTACTAAAATTAAATTAGCTGACATATTAAAAAATAATTGTATAAAAAGAATAATAGTTGGGAATGCTAATAGCATGCTTAAGGAATTATGCGATAATGATATTGAAATTATAGAATTATTAAAGAAGGCTGACTTTATAAAGGACAATGCTTTTTTAACTGCTAAAGGCTGTATTAATTATATCTCTAATGGTATTAGTGATATATCAGAATTTAGAATTTTAGTATTAGGATTTGGTTATATTTCGTATTATTTATGCAAATTATTAGCTGAATACAGTGTCAATTTTAGTGTTCTAGCGATGACTGATATAGAAAAGAAGTTTGTTAAATTATCGAATTATAATGAATCAAATAAAATTGAAGCTAATTATGATTTAATAATTAATACTGTTCCTTGTAATTTTGATATAGATTATTCAATTTTAAGGAATACAAAAATATATGATTTAGCTTCATATCCTTATGGATTTGATTTGTTGAAAATAGAAGAAAATAAGATAGATTATACTTTACTTTCTAGTATTCCTGCAATGTATGCACCTATGACAGCTGCGAGAATTATTATGAAGCACATAGTTTAATTTTTTATTGTGATTTGATTTTTTTTATTGTATAATGTAGAAGAAGGTATATGTCGATTGACAAATGTTATAGATAAGGAGGAGACCATTAGGGTAGTTTTTTTGGTTAATGTATTTTTATGAAGATTAATTTTTTCTCTCTTGGCGGTGTTCAAGAAAATGGTAAAAACCTATATGTTTTAGAAATAGATGATAAAATTTTTGTTATAGATTGTGGTTCTAAATATCCTACATCTGAGCTATATGGTGTAGATGTAATTGTTAATGATATTAGCTATTTAATCGAAAATAAGGATAAGATTCAGGGTATCTTTTTAAGCCATGCTCATGACGATCATATTGGTGGTGTTGCACACCTATTAAGGGAAAAGACTTTAAAGGTATATGGCTCTAAATTTACTTTATCCGTATTACACGAAAGATTAGTAGAGGATGGTATCGTATTAGAGGATGGGCAGCTAGTTATGGTTACTCCTAGAACTCAATTAGCATTTGATGATATTGTTATTAGATTTTTTGAGGTTGCTCATAACATTCCTGATTCATATGGTATTGCAGTTAAAACTCCAGATGGATATTTAGTTTATACAAGTAATTATAACTTTGATCAAAATTCAAAGATTAATTATGCACATATGATTCGTTCATTAGCTATATTCCAAAAGGAGGGTGTATTAGCTTTATTTACTGAATCATTAGGTGCTAATAATGAGCAAAGTAGAGGTACTATCCTAGAATTTAAATTAAGAATTACAAATATTATTGCTCAAGCTAAAAATAGATTAGTATTCTCTTTATTCTCATCAGATATATTAAAAATTCAACAAATTTGTAATATAGCTATTGAGCATAATAAGAAGATTGCTATAATTGGTAGAAAAACTCAAAAGCTAGTAAATCACGCAATTGAATTAGGATATTTAAATATTCCTGAGGAGAATTTTGCTAATTTAAGATATATTGATGATAATAATCAAAATAACGATAATGATTTAGTTGTTTTAGTAACTGGTGAAAGACATGAGCCATATTTCATGCTTCAAAGAATGGCAAGAGGTATTGATAGATTAATTCACCTAGAGCCAACAGATCAGGTTATTATTTTAACTAATCCATATTTAGGTACAGAAAAGATGGCTGCTAGAACATTAGATATTATTTATCATGTTACTAGTAGGGTTAAGGAATTCTCATCAAGCCTAATGCCACTTACAAATGCTAATCGTGAAGAGATTAAGCAAATGATTAATATATTAAAGCCTAAATATGTTGTACCTATTATTGGTGAATATCGTCATCAATACGCATTAAGAATTGTTGCTAACTGTATTGGATATACAGATGACAAGATACTTCTTATTGATAATGGTGAAGTTATTACATTTGAAAATGGTAAATATATAGGTATTACTGACGATGTTGCTTGTGGTGAGGTATTAATTGATGGTAAGGCGTTTAAGGATGTTGGTGAGGTAGTAATGAGGGATCGTGAGCTATTAGCTCAGGATGGTGTTATTTTAATTACTGCTAATATTAATCCTAGAACTAAAACTATAATATTAGGTCCTGAAATTGTTACTAAGGGATTTATGTTTACTAAGGATAATGAGGAAATTTTAAGAAAGATGAAGGAAATATTCTTCTTAGTTTCTTGTAAATATTTATCTGGTAAATTTATTAATT
>JAZQVB010000279.1:0-1558 GCA_045631605.1 Anaeroplasma sp. | reverse complement strand
ATATAGATATCCATAAAGAAAATAACAACCAACTAATATGAAAAATACTTCTCCTAAAATAAACTCAATAGTTTTAATATTGTTCCATATTAATACTAAAGGAAATAAGGCAGCTAATACGAAGAATATTATCATCGGATTCTTCCATACTTTACTTTCTTTTACCATATCATCTTTAATAATAATATCCATAAAAACCTCCACTAATTAAATATGTCTATTAGAACAACAACACATACAGCAGCTGCTGCGACAGCTCTAGCAAATGGAACTGGAGTAGCAGCTATTGCTCCACATGCAGCATATGCAAACGCTAATGTTCCCCAACCAATACTAACAGTTGTTTCATTAGTAACATTACCTGTCACTGTTCCAAGCGAGAATGAAACTCCATCTAAAACACTAACTTCTGCTCCAAATGTGATTGATCCTAGTTGCATACTAGAACCTATTCCAATATTAGAACTTACATATGCATTTAATCCATACCAATCTTTAATATTTAATCCAACACCTACTGACGATGTAGAATTACCAATATTTGAATATGCATAAAATACTCCAGAATTATTATGTTGTATAGTGGTTGTATGACTTATATTTCCTAAAGCCATTCCTATTAAAATATTGTCCACAAGAGTTGTTGAATAATTAGACATTGATACTACATTAGCAAATGGTGTAGATGAAGCACTTGCTCTAGACATACTTCTAGGAGAACTACTTCTATTTCTTGAACTAATATTAGAAGAAATCGAACCAATATTACTAATTGGAGCTGAAATTACTCCTCCTAAGTTGTATCCTAATCTACACATCACAGGATTGTTATGACAATAGCAGTATAAGTTCAATCCATTGATACTTTCAGGATCTAAATATTCGATTGAATCTGGTGAAATCCATCTACATAATTCAGGCGAATAGTAACGTGAGGATACCCAATAAAGCTGAGTTTCGACATCATAAATATATCCTCTATATAAATATATATTATTACAACTAATAATTTCAGCAATTGTTTTTAGTTCATTAGATAACTCTGTTGGAACAATAATTGTTGGTTTTCCATAGGAATCATATTTATATTCCACATAAACTATATTATTTATGTCAATAATTTTATTTATATTACCAAGTATATCCCTTTCAAAATAATAGAATTTATTATTCAGCTTAAAGCCTCTTACCACACTTTGTTCATCAAAAATATAATTTATTTCAACACTATTTTCTGGATTATTGATTTCTGTTTTAATAACACTATAAACATTATTATTAAATGATACAAAATCTTTAACATATTGATTATTAGTTAATCTAGTTCTTGTTCCATCATAATTGTAATAAAAAGAACAATTTCCAAAAGATTTTAATCTATTATCTTCCCAAGTTAAATTAAATTCTTCTCCGTTCTTAGTGATTTTTGATGGATATAATTTCTTATGTGAATGATACTCGATATTATAAATAATTTCATTATCTAGCTTAACCATAATTAATAAGTACGGGTTATTTGTATCATAATAGTATTCAAAAGAATGAATAATATTATTAT
>JAZQVB010000278.1:0-18032 GCA_045631605.1 Anaeroplasma sp. | reverse complement strand
CCTTACTATATTTTGCTTTTCTACTCATAAAAAAATACCTCCAAAGTAGACTTAATAATCTCGAGGTCATAAATCCTATAGTTGGATTACAATTCCTTTTAATTATTTTCTTTGTCTACTTTGGAAGTATCATATCAAATGAGTGGTCTTTTTTTCTTTGAATTAACATAATTGACTTGTAATAGTATTTAAGTTATAATGTTTCAGGATAATAAGATGTTAAATACATTTTATATGGATAAAAGAATTATATAAGGAAGGTGTTTATATGAATCAAACAAATGAAAAATACCAGGCTTTATTTACGCCTTGGAAAATCGGTAATGTTGAAATCAAAAACAGAATTGTAATGTGTCCTATGGGTGGGACATCATTATTCGGTTGGTTTGAGCTTACTGGCTGTCATTTTGATAAGGAGGCCGCAAAGTTATTTTTAGAAAGAGCTAAGAATAATGTAGGTTTAATTATTCCAGGTATCGCACCACTTAGGGATACATTCTGGGGTAAATGGTTATGGCAAAATCCTAAAATGTTTAAGGAATTAAAGGAATTTATGGATGAAATTCATAAGACAGGTGCTAAGCTTTTTATTCAATTAACTGCAGGTATGGGACGTTCTTGGGCAATTACTGAATTAGTTGCTCCGCTACACAAGAATAAGTTTACTCGTGCTTTAATTAAGCCAATTATAGATACTAATCATGAGCTTGCTTCGCCAAGTCCACAAAAATCTCGTTGGGCACATGATATTGAATGTCCACAAATGACTAAGGAGCAAATTCATGAAATTATTGAAGCATTTGCTAAAACTGCAAAGCTATGCCGTGAGGCTGGTGTAGATGGTGTTGAGGTTCATGCTGTTCATGAGGGCTATTTATTAGACCAATTCGCAATCGAATTCTTCAATAAGCGTGATGATGAATACGGCGGAAGCTTTGAAAATCGTTATAGATTCGCAGTAGAGGTTGTTAAGGCAATAAAGGAAGCGTGTGGTGAGGATTATCCTGTATCACTTCGTTATACAGTTGAATCAAAGATGAAGGGATTCTGTGAAGGAGCTATGCCAGGTGAGGACTATGTTGAGGTTGGTAGAGCTATGGAAGAATCTGAAAGAGCTGCTAAATATTTACAGGATGCTGGATATGACATGCTAAATGCTGATAACGGTACATATGACTCATGGTATTGGGCTCATCCACCTATGTATATGCCTGAAAACTGTAATTTAGAGGATGTTGCACATATTAAGAAGTTTGTAGATATTCCAGTTGTATGTGCTGGTAGAATGAGCATTGATGTTGGTGCTGAGGCTGTTGCTGAGGGCAAGATTGATGGTGTAGGTGTTGCACGTCAATTCCTAGTAGATCCTGAATGGGTTACTAAGGTTATTGAGGATAGATTAGAGGATATTAAGCCTTGTATTTGCTGCCATAGCGGCTGCTTCAATTTCTCTTCAAGCAAGGGACATGCTAATACTCAGGATTTAACTGATACTATGGGATTATCTAGATGTGCTTTAAATCCATTAACAATGCAATCTAAGAAGTATTATATAGAACCAGCTAAAAAGAGTAAAAATGTAGCTATTATCGGTGGTGGTATCGGTGGTATGGAGGCTGCGATTTTATGTGCTAAGAGAGGACATAAGGTTACTCTATATGAAAAAACTGATAAGCTAGGTGGTGTATTTATTGCCGCTTCAGCTCCATCATTCAAGGAAAAGGATAGAGAGCTAATTGCTTGGTATATAAGAGAATTAAAGAAGCATCCAATTACTGTTAATATGAATACTGAGGTTAAGGATATTAAGGCGTTAGGTGCTGACGAGGTAATTATTGCCACAGGTGCTAAGCCAAAGAGAATACCTGTTAAGGGTGCTGAAAAGGCAATTGAGGCTTGTGAATACCTATTAAAGACTAAGGAAGTTGGCGAAAATGTAGTTGTAATTGGTGGTGGTCTTACTGGATGTGAGATTGCTTATGACTTATATTTAACAGGTAAAAAGCCTGTTATTGTTGAAATGCAGGACGATTTAATTACTACTAAGGGTGTATGTCTTGCTAATACAAGCTATTTAAGAGATTTCTTTAAAACTAATAAGGTTCCTGTTTATTTAGAAACTGGTCTTGTTGAAATCGGTGATGGTAATGTTACCCTAAAGAATAAGGAAGGCGAGCTATTCACTGTAGATACAGATTCTGTTATTTTATCTGTTGGTTATAATCCTGCTCCACTTGTAGCTAAGGGTAAGCATATCCATGTAATTGGTGATGCTTCATCAGTAGGTAACCTACGTACTGTTATTTGGGGCGCATGGAATGTTTGTATGAAAATATAATTAATAGAAGGAGAAATAAAATGCTATTAACGAAAGAACAACAAGCTATATTAGATGGCGAAAAGGGCGAAACATTAGCTAAGGTAATGAAAACTTTAGTTTTATATGGTGATGCATTTGAAGCTGAAAAGCTAGTACCAATTACATCAAAATATAATCACCTAGTAACATCATTTGGCTTAAAGGTAATGTCACCTGTATATGATTTAATGCAAAAACTATTAGACGCTGGTGTATCATCTGAACAACAATTCTCAGTAGACCCACGTCCTATTGATAAGAATGTACCTGCTAATGTATTACAGAAGTTAGTGTTTAATAAATTTATGTATTCTAAGCAAGCATTCTATGAGGGACAATTAGAAAAGCTAGGTTTAATGAACAAGAATGCATTTAGCTGTACATGCTATATGGATGAGGTAGGAAATAAGCCTCAAAAGGGTGATATTCTATCTTGGGCTGAATCTAGTGCCGTAGTTTATGCAAACTCTGTTTTAGGAGCTAGATGTAACCGTAATTCAGGTATTATTGATATTATGGGCTCAATTGTTGGCTATGTACCTTATTTCGGCTTATTAACTGATGAGGGTAGAAAGGCTACTTGGGTTATTAAGGTTAATACAACTAAAAAGCCTGAGGCGCAATTACTAGGATCAGCAATTGGTATGAAGGTTATGGAGGATGTACCATATGTTGTTGGCTTAGACAAGTGGATTGGCACAGAGCTTAATGACGCTGCATGCTCATATTTAAAGGATTTTGGTGCTGCAACCGCATCTAATGGTGCTGTAGGACTATATCATATTGAAAATTTAACACCAGAGGCAAAGGAGCAAGGTGAGGCTTTAATTGTTGAGGGTGCTAAGGAATATATTATTGATGATGCTGAGCTTGAAAGAGTTCAAAGAGAATATCCTGTTGTTTGGAAGAATAAGGATGCTAAGCCAAAGCTATGCTTTGTTGGTTGTCCACACCTATCTTTAGAGCAATTAAAGGATTGGACAGTTAAAATTGAAGCTGAGCTAAAGAAGAATGGTAAGAAGAAGGTTGTAATTCCTACAGTATTTACTGCAGCTCCAGGTGTATTAGAGGTATTTAATAAGACTGAATACGCTGAGACATTAAAGGCTACAGGAGTAATTACTTCATACATTTGTCCATTAATGTATATGAATAATCCATTATGTAAGAAAATGCCAGTAATTACATCATCTAATAAGCTACGTACTTATACAAGTGCTAGATATTATAAGGATGAGGAGATATTAAATATTATTACAGGAGGTAACAAATAATGAAGCAATTTCAAGGTAGAGTTATAACAGCTGGTGAGGTTACTGCTGAGGCTGTAGTTACTAAGGAAGGATTTAATACTCTTGCATCATTCCAAATGGCATTACAATTTGGTGATAAGGAAGTAAAATGTGGTGACCAAAATAATAAGGATTTACATGGTAAGCCACTTTTAGGTAAGGCTTTATGCTTACCACAAACAATCGGCTCAACAACAGGTGGATTAGTTTTATATTGTGCTTGCGCAATGGAAAAGAACCCTGCTTGTATGCTATTTAGTAACCATATTGATTCATTAGCTGCTGCTGGTGCAGTATTAGCTGATGTATGGGTAGATGGTGTTTCTATGCCAGTTATCGATTCCTTAGGAGATGAGTTCCTAGATTACGTTAAGGATGGCATGAAAATTACAATTAAGCCTAACGGTATTGTTGAGGTAGAATAATAATGTATCCCTATCGATTGATAGGGATTTTCTTTTGAAAAAACTTGTTAATAATGCATAAAATAAGATATAATTATATTAGGAAAAGTGCGGTGATTTTATGGAATTAAAGAATAAAAGATTTGTATTTTTAGGTGATAGTATAACTGAAGGCTGGGGCGTATCATCACTAGATAAAATATACCATCAAATAATAAAAAATAAATATGGTTTAGACCTAGCATGTAATTGTGGTGTGGGTGGTAGTCGTATTGCTAAAAGAAGGACACCAACATATGATGAGGCTAAATTTGATTTATATTTCGCCTTAAGAGCGGAGGTAATGCCTAGGGATGTAGATGCTGTAGTTGTCTTTGGAGGCTCTAATGATAGTGGTCATGGTGATGCAGTATTAGGTGATATTGACTCTAATGATGATTATACATTTAATGGTGCGTTAAATAATTTAATTAATCAGCTTAAGAATGATTATCCTAATAAGGAAATTATATTTTTAACTCCAATTCATAGAGCTAATGAGCATCTTTGTATGAATGGTACAGGCTATATTTTAAATGATTATGTTAATTGTATTATTGAGGCCTGTAAAAGACATAATGTACATTTAATAGATTTATTTAATGAACTAGAGCTAGATCCTAACGATTTAAATTTATTCCCTGATGGATTACATCCTAATGATTTAGGACATTCTATTATGGCTGATTTCATTGGTAAGAAATTAATGGAGTTATAATATAAAAAGGTTGAATAATAATGTATTCCTATCGATTGATAGGAATTTTCTATTTAAAAAACTTGTTAAAAATATAAAAAATAAGTTATAATTATATTAGGAAAAGTCGGTGATTTTATGGAATTAAAGAATAAAAGATTTGTATTTTTAGGTGATAGTATAACTGAAGGGTATGGTATAGCCTGCCCAGATAACATATATCATCAGGTTTTAAAAAAAGAATATAATTTAGAGCTTGCATGTAATTGTGGTGTGGGTGGTAGTCGTATTGCTAGACAAAAAACACCTACATATGCATCAATGAAGGAGGACTTGTTTTTTGCCTTAAGAGCGGAGGTAATGCCTAGGGATGTAGATGCTGTAGCTGTCTTTGGTGGCACAAATGATAGTGGTCATGGGGATGCAGTATTAGGAGATATTGACTCTAATGATGATTATACATTTAATGGAGCTTTAAATAATTTAATTAATAAGCTTAAGCGTGATTATCCTAATAAGGAAATCATATTTTTAACTCCAATTCATAGAGCTAATGAGGAGCTTTGTATGAATGATACAGGGTATATTTTAAAGGATTATGTTAATTGTATTATTGAGGCATGTAAAAGGCATAATGTATATTTAATAGATTTATTTAATGAATTAGAGCTAGATCCTTATGATGTGAATTTAGTTCCAGACGGATTACATCCTAATGAATTAGGACATTCTATTATGGCTGATTTTATTGGTAAGAAATTAACGGAGATGTAAAATGAGAAAAATATTAACATTTTTAATGCTATTTATAAGTATATTTTCCTTATGTAGCTGTGATAAAAATAAAACAGAAGTCCCTTTAAAGGTTGAAATAAAAGATTCGATGAATGAATATATTGATTCTCTAATGAAAAATACACTAGTATATATTCCTTCTTGGAATAAAGAATCATTTAAAGGAAAATGGAATTATATTGATGGAGTATTTTTGAATTCTATTGTTAATTTATATAAGGATACAGGTAACGAGAAATATAAGAATTTCTTTTTAAAATTTATTAATTATTATATAGATGAAAATGGTAATTTTATAAATCCTGCAACATTAAAGCCAAGCTTTACAGCTGGTGAATTAGATAGCATATGTGAAAGTAAAATATTATTTGATGCCTACGAAATGACTAATGACAATAGATATTTATTAGCTATTGAAAATACATATAGTTATTTAACTCAAATATCTAATGCGGTAGGAAGCCCTAATTACTCACATAAGGAAGTATATTTAAATCAAATATGGCTAGATGGAATGTATATGTATGTACCATTTTATTTAAGATATGCTAATTATACAAATAATGATGAGATATACGATATTGTAAAAAATCAATATGAATATATAAGAGACAATATGTATTCTGAGGAAAAGAAATTATATTATCATGGTCATGATACAACTAAATCAATATTTTGGGCGGATAGGAATACTGGTAATAGTAAATCATTTTGGCTTAGATCTATGGGATGGTATATTGTATCACTAGCTGATAGTATTGAATATATGAAAAATGATAATAATAAGGCTTATTTAATTTCATTATTAAATGAAGCAATAGATGGTATATTATTATATCAAGATAATAATAGTAAAATGTTTTATCAATTAATTGATAAGGGGAATGAAAGCTTTCTGGTAACTGCTAATTATTTTGAATCTCTTAAAAATAGCAAGTACTATGAAAAAGGTCAATATATTAGTGCCTTTGTTTCTAATTATTTAGAATCATCTGGTAGCTCAATGCTTGCCTACGCTATATTAAAATCAGCAAGATTAGGCTATATAAATGAGGAATTATATCAAAGGGGTATAGAAATATTTGAAGGAATTTATAACCATTCTGTATCTAAGGATAATGGTATTCATTTAAATGATATTTGTATTACTGCAGGTCTTGGACCAGATAATAGATTGTACAGGGACGGAAGCCCAGCCTATTATTTAGCTGAGCCTGTAGGCAGTGATGATGGAAAGGGAGTAGGGCCATTTATTATGGCATATTTAGAATATATAAAAAAATAAGGAGGAGCCTATGAAAAAGATATTATTTTTTGTTATGACATCAGTAATGCTTTTGACATTAGCTGGATGCAATAAGGTTACTGTTAAAAATGGAACAGAGGCTGCTAAGATTTTATTAGCTAATGAAAGATTAGACGAAGCTAAGCTTAAAAGTGAAGGTACGATATTTACATCTGGAGCTAAAGCCTTTAAGAAAATTAAGGACACAACCGCAATGTATAGAGAACAGGATTATAGTGTTAAATTAACATCATATACTGAAAATAATACATATGTATGGGATGGATTTAATGATTATTCTAATTTCTTAGAGTATTTCAAAAGCTATTCAGATAACATAGAGTTTAATGCTAAAGCTGGTGCTGACTTAATTGATAGTACTAAGAAAAATATTAAAATTGTTGATACTTGGATTAAGATAAGTAGATATGAAGAAATTTTATTGCTTGTTGATGAGGACAGTGAAACAATTTTATCTAGAAGTGATAGCCAATATGAGATTTGTCGTAGAAAACAAAATGATTTAGGTCAAAACGTATTTGAAATGTTTATTCATAATAGTGATACTAATTCTAAAAGTAGAATGACATATATTCCAGGTCTAAGATATGAATTCACAATGATGGGTAACGATGATATTCTTGTCATCGTGGCTGATAAGGATAAGGGATATTGGGATATAATGTCAACAGTTATACCTTTAGAAAATCAAGAGTCTATATCATTTACTAATTTAGTAATGAAGGATGAAGCAATCTATGAAAATTCATATGTTCTATTCGAATCAAATGGAGAAAGATACGAAAGCTATAATGGTGTAGAGCTAGTTACATCAGATGGTAAATCTGATTTACTAATGGCTGCAGGAAATATGCTATATTTATATACAACTGGAATTAATGGCTTAAATAAGCTATATCTTAATGCCGCAAGCGATGAGGTTTTTGATGGCTCTAATGGTCAATTTCCAGAAGATTTAGACAAATATAAGGTATACTTTGTTGGCGAAGGTAATGACAAGCAATATTATACTCAGGCAGATAGTGATGCTATTGCCCAATTTGATAGCGGTAAGGAGCTAAAGAAGGGTGATGTATTGTATGACGGATTAATTACTGTTAGCGGAACTACCATTTATCCTATTGGTGGAATTGACTTTTATGGAGATATCACCTTAAGATTTAATACGGATGATATAAATGATATGCTAAATGGATTAGAAATGCTGATGAATGATTATGGATTCACATTAAAGGGTGACTATAACGAAATTAAATCATCAGTATCATATGCAATACAGGATTCTATTAATTTTAGTAAGTATTATAAATGGCAAGGCAATAATATTAACAGCATGCAGGATATAATTAATTCAATTGGAATTGAACAAGCCTTAGTAAATGACTTTATGAATATTTATAATAGTGTAAAGAATAATGAGATTATTAAGCTTAAAAATCAAGGCCAATTATCAAATGAATATCATTTTTCAGATTTAATTGTTGTATCAAGTGGAAGCATTACTAATTCTAAATTTAATATAAAAATTGATGGATTAGCTCTTAAGGCTGAGAATACTAATTTATTCGTATTAAACGAGAAATATAAAATAGAATTAGGCTTTGCCTTAGAGGAGGATAATGAATTTATCGGTATATATAGATTAAATTCAAATGCTGAAGCTATCGAATATACAGGATCATCATTTGAAGCTACATTATCTACAGCTATTTCAGTACCAACACTTGAAAGTGGTAATTATACTCTTGTAGCCTATATTGCAACAGTGGATGGAATTAGAGTTACAAATCCTATTGCACTAACAGGAGAAATAGCTACTGCTAGAAATGATTTAAATGGATTAGCTAATGAATTATATTCTTCAAATGGCATTATCAAGCTATCATCATCTAAAATGGATAATATAAATATAACATTAGCTGATAAATATACATATTATGAGCTATATGAGGAATTAAAAATGTATGCATATAAATATGGAATGACAGCTAATTCTCAATTAGAATATTATAATGGTACAGACTGGTCAGTGCTTGATTCAAGCGCCAATATACAGTCAGGAACATATAGATTAGCATATATTACAAATAATAATACTGCTTATATAGTTGCAGCTATACAATAAGAAAATGGACCGATTCGGTCCATTATTTTTTCCCTTTAGTATTCATATAGGCAATAACAATTATAATGGATAATATTAATACACCTTGAGATATGAAAATTGGAGTACTGATTGAATCCTCCTGAAGAAATCCCAATTTAACTAGATATAATAATATTATCATAAATATAAGCATTATTGAAACAATTAGGCATATAAAGCCTGTTGCCCTACATAATTTCTTTTCATCAAAATTATTTTTCTTTTCCTTAGACATTGTATTATAGCCTGCGATAAGAAATGAACCCTTCCCATTAAATAAGAAAATACTTAATACAAGAAAAAGAATAGCTAATATTAAACATATAATCATAAGTAACCTCCTATAATCTCTTAAATGCTTTATTTAAAGCCTTAAATAAGCTATATGCTGTATTAGGTCCAGCTGAATTAGTCTCCTCATAATGATTTTCTCCATATGAATCTAATCTGTCCTGTAAATAAGGATATTCCTCATTTATTAAAAAATCAGAAGGAGGGACAATATATCCTATTTCATCATTACATAATCCAATAACAATAACATTATCAATATTGTATTCATTAGCTAGCTCTAATATGCTTTTAGGGTTTTGCCTATTTGATTCTGGATTAATTAAGCTTCCACCGTAAATTAGCTCAGGGAAGATTTCTCCAGGAATAAGAATGAATGTTAAATTCGATATTTTTAATACTGAGGCCTCAGTTTTTAAATAATATTTATTGGTAAATATATTTTTAGAAACGGAATTACCTAATATACCTAAAAATTTATAATATAAGAATAATGTATTATCAAGCTCTACCTTGAATTTAATAGTTTCTTGTTTTAAATATCCGCCAGATAATTTTTCTTCATTTATTGAAAGTGCATATTCAGCTAATTTCTCACCTGTTATTTTAACGTTATTAGTATAATCTGCTTTATCAAATACCTTAGTCATTATTAACCCGCCAATGGCGCCATTAAAGAATATAGTATTATCATTAGCTTTTTCTTTAATATAGTTTGACATATAGGCAGGGAAATCAGCACTTAATAAATTATTTTCTGATCTTAACGCTTCAGCATGAGCTCCATAAAATATCATTCTTGTTGATATAGAGTCATCATCAGGAATGAATCTTAATTGATGCATATACTCATCATATATGTATGGTGCTCTAGAATCATCTAGGATACCATCAGTCATTATTTTACCGTATGTTAAATACCCTGATATTTGATTTTTAATGGATTCCTTGGCCACCTTAACAGAGGAAGATACTAATAAATTCATAAAATCCTCATTTTTACCATCCATTGCGATTGGTCCCCACAATCCCATAGTATCAATGCCGGCATGAGTATGTGTTGATGAAATATTAATATCAATATTTAAATTAATTTTTTTTCTAATTTGATTTACATAATTAGAGGTTAATCCGACACAGTCTATAGACATCATTATTATTTCGTTGCCATAATAATTTATATAAACGGATTTAACCTTTTGGTAATCAAGAACACCTTCAATTTCAACACCCTGCTTATATCCAGCGATATACAAAGGAGATGAGGCATCATTAGGTATTAGCTCACATTCTGCGTAGCCTACATAGATACCATCTGATTTTGCTTTGCTGCATCCTAGGCAAGGAAAAATAGAAAATATAATTAATAAGAAGAATAGGTAAGATTTTTTCATAGCCCTAAGCCTCCTATGTTATTAATTAATGAAATAAGTATATCTATAAAATATATGCCATTAACTGATGTTAATAGAGTAGAAATAATTACAATAATAGGTATAAGAATAACCATAAATATAATTTTTAAGGCTAATTTCTTTTTAAAGCTAATAAAAAGTAAGCTGTATAAAATAAAATTTATAATAATAGGTGGGTAAATTTCATTAGAGGCTTTTAGCTGCAAGAAAATATCTCCTAGCTCGTTTTCATTAAATAGGTATAATAATTCGCCAATATTTTTTAAAAAAATAACGGAAAGAGCGTATGATAAGACAGAAGCTAAAAGAGCTAATGCTAGTGGTTTATATAATTTCTTATTTATTAGCATAATACTCACCTCATACCTACTCTATATTAAAATTTTAGCATAGTAGATATATATTTTCAAATAATATAGAAAAATGTAAGCTTAACAAATGAATACTATCCTTTATGTAAGGCTTTTTTCTTTGGTTTTATATACGTTTTCTACGCCTATTTTTCCCTGTTTCTTGATTAATATGGATTGATTTGATATAATAATATAGATAAGAGGGTGATAAGCTTGATTAGTATTATATTAACAATTTTCTTCATATTAGCTGCTGCTGCTTCAGGATATGGAACTTACTATTGCTTTGAAATAAAGAATAATCAAATAATGACATATGTTTGTCTTTCTTTATTTGTAGCATTCTTAGTAACGGCGTTTATTTTTGCTGTTAATGCTTCGGTTAATAGATTAAAAAGAGATAAAAAAAATTTAATTCATAAGCTTGAAAAATGGCGAGATATTTCTTATCACGTTAATGAAGCTGGAGATAATGTATTCAATAAATTACCTATTGGTATTTTAATATATGAATTTGATCATATTTGTCACATTACCTGGGTTAATAAGCATACATCTGTAATATTTGGTGGTATCCATTTGCCAGATCTTCCTGTTGAGGAAGCAAGCGTAGAACTATATGATAATATCATTAATAATAAGGACAGCTTTATCATAAATATTAATTCAAAGGCTTATGATGTTGTTCATAATGTAGGAAATAAAACTATTTATTTATTTGAAGTTACAGAAAGAGAAACAATCAAAAAGAGATATAACGAAAGAATTACAGCTGTTGGTGTAATTGAAATCGATAATCTTGATGAGTCTCTTAAAAAGTTTGACCTTCAAGAGAAGGCCACAATTAGAGGTAAAATATTAAGTGAAATTTCTGAATATTTTACAAAATATCATTGCCATTTAGAATCTGCGTTTGATGATAAAATGGTAATTGTAATGGATAAGAAGTCATTACTTGATATGAGAGCTGAGGATTTCTCATTCTTAAAGAGAATCAGAGAAATTGCTGCAGAGAATAAGCTTAAATCAAGCGTATCTATGGGTATTGCTTGTTATGATAATGATTATGATGAATTAGGTGCTATTGCGCAAAATGCATTAGAATTAGCAATTAAGCGTGGTGGAGATCAAATCGTAATTAATGTTGAGGGTGAAAAAATTCAATATGTTGGTGGTAACACTAACTCTGTTGAAAAGAATACTCTTGTTGAAGCTCGTATGCAAACGACATCACTTAAGGAAGCTGTTGAGGGTAGTGATAAGGTGTTTGTAATGTGTCATAATTTCGCTGATTGTGATGCGATTGGCTCAATGATTGGTGCTTATTATATGGCTAAGAGTTCTATAGCGGATGTAAAAATGGTGTTTAATCCTGAAAAGGCTGACGTTACAGTTAAGAAGATATTTAATGAGCTTAAGGAAACTCCGATTTACAGTGATTTCATTACATTAGATGTTGCGCTTGAAGCAATTACGCCAACATCATTGTTGATTGTTACAGATACACAATCACCTAAGCTTGTAATGTTTAAGGAGCTTTTAGAGAAGGCTCAAAGATTATCAGTTATAGATCATCATAGAGCTGGTGATGATGGATATAGCAATTATTTAACATATTATGTTGAATCATCTGCATCATCAACAGTTGAGCTTGTATCAGAAATGCTTCCATTCTATGATGCTAAAATTAAGCTTTCTAATTTGGAGGCATCTATAATGCTTGCCGGTATTGTTGTTGATACAAATAACTTTACAATGCGTGCTGGCGCGAGAACATTTGAAGCTGCTGCTACATTACGTGAAATGGGAGCAGATATGATTTATGTACGTAAGATTTTACAAGAGCCATTAACAAGTGAAAGAATAATTGCTGAGGCAGTTTCTAGAGCTGTTGTTTATGGTGAGATATTTGGTATTGTATGCTTAGATGAGGAAATGACTATTCCTGATAGAACGACATTAGCTAAGATTTCAGATAAGCTTCTTACAATTGAAGGCGTTGATGCTTCATTCACAATAGGAAGAATTAATTCTGAATTAGTAGGTATTTCAGCACGAAGCCTAGGAAATGCTATTAACGTTCAATTAATTATGGAACAAATGGGTGGTGGTGGTCACTTTAATAGTGCTGCCTCTCAAGTTAAGGGCTCTACAATATTAGAGGTAAAGGAAAAGCTTGAGGAGCTTTTAAGAATACAATATGTTGAGGGAGGAACAGGAGAAATGAAGGTTATTTTAACACAAGATGTTAAGGGTAAAGGAAAGAAAAATGATATTATTGATGTTGCTAACGGATATGCAAATTATTTAATTACTAATAAGCTAGCTTTACCTGCAAATCAAGAAAATATTGATAAGGTAGAACAAGAAATAGAAACTGATAGAATTGCTACGGAAAGAAAACGTGCAGTTTTAAAGAAGTTTGCTGAGGATATTGAAGGTAGATTAATTACTATTCAATTAAAGGTTGGTGCTAATGGTAAAACATTTGGATCTATTACATCTAAACAGGTTTCTGAGGAATTACATACTCAAACTGGTATTTTAATTGATAAAAAGAAAATTGAGCTTCCAGGAGATATCAATTCAATCGGTATCTTTACTGCAGTAGTAAAATTAGATGTTGATATAGTTGCTCACTTCGAAATAAAGGTTGAAGAAAAAAAGTAGGAGGTTTTTATGAACACACCAAAGGTTCCATATGAGGAAACGGCTGAACTTGCCATTATTGGTTGTATATTTCTAGATCAAAATATTATATATCAATTAGGCGATACGCTTAAGGCTGATGATTTTTATGACAGTAAAAACCGATTAATTTACAAGGCTATGCTTCAGCTATCTAAGGAGGGTAGAGGCATAGACCCTACAACGGTTATTGGTTTATTAACTACTAATAATACGCTTGATCAATGCGGCGGTATAGAATATATATCTAGTATTGCAAGCTCAAGCTATTCAACTATGAATATAGATTCATATGTAGATTTAGTAGCTAATGCTTCATTAAGAAGACGTGCAATTGCAGTTCTTCAGGATTTATCACAGGCTGGCTATGACACTAATGTTTCAGCGTTTGATTATTTAGAATATGTAGAAAAGAATGTGTTTGATTTATCTAAGGATAGAAAGGTAGAATCAATTAGACACATATCAACCGTAGCTAAAGCTGTTTTAGAGACTACAGAAAGAAATGCATCTAGAACAAGTGATGTTATTGGTCTTGATACAGGATTTAATTCACTTAACAAAATTACTCAAGGCTTCCAAAACGGTCAGCTAATAATTTTAGCTGCACGTCCAGCAATGGGTAAGTCAGCAATGGCGTTAAATTTAGCAGTAAATGTTGCTAATAAAAATAAGGATGGTCGCGCATCTGTTGCTATATTTTCATTAGAAATGCCATCTGAGCAGCTTGTTGAAAGAATTATTGCTGCTGATAGCTCTATTAAGCTAGGTCAAATTAAAAATGGTAAGATTGCTAAAAATGACTGGATTAGATTTAATACAAGCTGCTCAAAGGTAGCTGACTTAAATTTATATTTTGATGATGCAGCTAATATTACTATGGCTAATATCAGAGCTAAATGTCGTAAGCTAAAGGCAGAATCAGGTCTTGATTTTATTGTAATTGACTACCTACAATTAATCGCGTCTGATCCACAATCTGAAAGATTATCACAATTAGAAAAAATTACAAAAATTACAAGAAATTTAAAACAAATGGCACGTGAGCTAGAGGTTCCTGTATTAGCGTTATCTCAGCTATCTCGTAAGGTTGAGGAAAGAGAAGAAAAAAGACCAATTATGGCCGATCTACGTGATTCAGGATCTATCGAACAGGATGCCGATATCGTTATGTTCTTATATAGAGATGAATATTATAATCATTCATCAGAGCGTAAGGGTGAGGCTGATTTAATTATTGCTAAGAACCGTTCTGGCTCAACAAATGATGGCTTGCCATTTATGTTTGCGGGAGAATATCAAAGATTTAAAGAAAAGAAGGAGGAAAATAGTTAATGCTTGATCGTTTAAAAATGATGGAAGCACGTTATAACGAAATTAACGAGCTTTTATCTCAACCAGAAATTTGTACAGATATCAAAAGATTAACTGAATTATCTAAAGAACAGCGTTCGCTTGAAAAGGTAGTTACACTTTTCCATGAACAACAAAAGCTTGAGGCATCTATTCCTGATTTAAAGGAAATGAAGAAGGAGGATGACCCAGAAATTGCTCAAATGGCTGAGCTAGAGTTAGCCGAGGTTGAAGAAAGACTAGAGGTTTTAGCTGAAGAAATTAAGATTTTATTATTACCAAAGGACCCTAACGATGAAAAGAACGTTGTTGTTGAAATTCGTGGTGCTGTAGGTGGAGATGAAGCTAATATCTTCGCTGGTGATTTATATAGAATGTATTCTAAATACGCTGAATCAAAGGGCTGGAAAATCCAATTATTAGAAGCTGTTCCTGCTGAAATGGGAGGATTCTCATCGATTCAATTTATGGTTTCAGGTGAAATGGTATATTCTAATTTAAAATACGAATCAGGTGCGCATAGAGTTCAACGTGTACCAGCTACTGAATCTCAAGGTAGAATTCATACAAGCGTTGCTACAGTATTAGTTATGCCTGAGGCAACAGAAATCGACTTTAAGCTAGATCCAGCTGATTGTAGAATTGATACATTCTGTTCATCAGGACCTGGTGGACAAGGTGTTAATACGACATATTCTGCAGTACGTGTTACACATATTCCTACTGGTCAATATGTTGCTTGTCAAACATATCGTTCTCAACATGAAAATAAGGCTGCAGCCTTCCAATTATTAGCTACTAGATTATATGATCAATTAGTAAGAGAAAGAGAAGAGGCTGAGGGTGCAGAGCGTCAATCATTAGTTGGTAAGGGTGACCGTTCTGAAAAGATTAGAACATATAACTATCCACAAAACCGTGTTACTGACCATAGAATTGGCTTCACTATTAACAGGCTTGATGCTATTATCGATGGTAAGGTTGATCTTGTAATCCAAGAATTAATTAATGAGGATCAAAAGAGAAAGCTTGCTAACGAGGAATCAGTAAAATTATAATATGAAACATTGGCTTCTTAGGAAGCCTTTTGTTTTGTTTGAAATATTTAAATCTAATGATATAATGAAAATATAGTTAAAGTGTGGTGTAGTATATGTTATCTTTAAATGAAAAAATAAGCTTAATTCAAAATAGTAGCTCATTTAGTGGAGTTCCTAGAGAAGCACTTCCGAGTAGTCATAAGACAGATTATTATTTTGTATCCTATAGTCATTTAGACTATAAAAAGGTATTAACGGATATTTTATTATTAGAATCCTATGGAATAAATATTTGGTATGATGATGAAATGCATATAGGACAAAATTGGAAGGAAATTGCAGAGTTATATATTTCTAAATTTCATTGCAAGGGAGTAATTTTTTATTTAAGTGAGAATTCTATTAAATCTAAGGCTTGTAATGAGGAAATAGAATATGTTTTAAAGAAGAATAAGCCATTTTTCTCAATAAATATCCCTAAGGATAATGATAAATCTGAATCGGGCCTACAAATGGCTATACGATATGGATTTAAAAAGGATAAGGATAAAATGGAGCTATTTAAAAAAGCTTTTCCTAGTGAGGTCCTATATTTATCCTATAATGATTCTATTGAAAAAAAGGTTTATGAAATATCAAAGATGACAGGTGATGATTTATTATCATATGATGTTCAATATAATGAGGAATCATACTTTGATGATAATGATGACATGCAAACAGCTATGATTCCTGTTGCTAGAGTGCATACATGTAATGATAATCAAATATTAAAGCTTCGTATACCATCATCAATTTATAAAAATGAAGAGGAAATGCAGGTTGAAAGAATAGATACCTGTGTATTTGCTAACTGTACTAATTTAGAAGAGGTTGAATTGCCTGAAACATTAAAGCTAATAGAATCATACGCATTTAAAAATTGTGTAAATCTAGTGAATATCAATTTGAATTATGTTGATAGAATTGAAGGCTCTGCCTTTGAAGGATGTAAAAAGATTAATATAGACGCATTATCAGCTTCTTTAGGTGAATATAGCTTTTATGATTGTGAATCGTTAACTAGCATAGATTTAACAAGTTATAGTAATACGGATATCCCTAGGGGATGTTTTATGAATTGTAGCAATTTAAAATATATTGGTACTATGTATAATGACTCATTTTATAATGGTATTGGGCATAGTGCATTTAAAAATTGTACAAGCCTTGAAAATGTTAATTTTGGTTATATAGAAGACTATAGGGATGATGTAATAATTGATACTGAAGCTTTTAGTAATTGTAAGAGCTTAAAGGAAATAGAGCTAAAGGGTAATTGGAAGCTATCAGGTAATTTTATATTTGAAAATTGTACATCGTTAAAAAAGGTTAAGCTTAACAAAAGTATAAAAACATTAAGTGCTGGATGCTTCATCAATTGTACAAATTTAGAAAAAATTATCGGCTTTAAGAGTATAAGGAAATTAGATGGTGGGTCTATTTTTCAATCTACTAAGGTTATTAATACATTAGATTTTGATAATATTTCTGAGGTATATGGTAGAGCCTTCAATGGACTAAAAAGAGATAAGCTATCTCTTAAAAATATTACTAAAACTAACGGTAATATTTTAGAGGGTGTTGAAATTAAGGAATTATATATTGGCAACAAGGCTAAGACAATATATTATGAGGCATTCAGTAAATGCCCTACACTAGAGTATGTAGAAATTGGAGAAAAGGTATTTGAAATTGGTGATGATGCCTTTGCTGAAAATCCAAATTTAAATACAATTGTTTTTAATAGTAAAAAGGAAATTAATTTTTATAAAAGAGCCTTTGTAGGTAGTCCACTTGATAATGTAATAGTAA
>JAZQVB010000277.1:0-5788 GCA_045631605.1 Anaeroplasma sp. | reverse complement strand
CATCTACTAAAGCTTTATCATATTCAAGCTTAGTATAGTTTTTTAAAAGCTTACCTGTTGTCATTATTATTTCAACATATGTGTTATAATCACTTGATGTATCCTTTCCTTCAACTGTCATCAAAGGAAAAAATACGAATGTAAATAAGCTTAAAAATAACATTAATTTTTTCATATATAAATCACCTCATATATAATAATAGACAAAATATGAAAAAATTTTTTGTACAAATAAAAAAAACTACAAACTTTTTTTAGTTTGTAGCTATTTTTCTTATAAATCTAATACTGCATCAACAACATTTTGCATTTTTGATGTATCAATATCTTCAACTAATCCCTTATCTACTAAAGATGCATTATTAGGATTAATTGGTAATGATACAAGAGGCTTTATTGAATATGTAGATGCACAATCTTTAAGCTTTGATGGGCCAAATGGGTATAATACCTCATCACAGTTAGGACAATTAATATATGCCATATTTTCAACTAAACCAACAATCTTAATGTTCATTTGGTTACACATGTTAACAGCCTTACCAACAATCATTTTAACTAGATCTTGAGGTGTAGATACAATAACAACACCATCAACTGGTAATGATTGGAATACAGTTAATGCAACATCACCTGTTCCCGGAGGCATATCTATTAATAAGAAGTCTAATTCTTCCCATAATACATTCGAATAGAATTGCTTAATTGCGTTACCTAGAACTGGACCACGCCATAATACTGGCTGTGTTGGATCTTGAATTAATAGGTTAACAGACATAACCTTAATACCTGTTCTAGATATTGATGGGAACATTAATGTATCTGTTCCATCAACGCCATCAGGCATACCGAACGCCTTTGGAATAGATGGGCCAGTAATATCTGAATCTAAAATACCAACCTTATATCCTTGTTTAACTAATTCAACTGCTAATTGTGAGGTTACCATACTCTTTCCAACTCCACCCTTACCAGATACTACACCAATAATTTTTTTGATTGTATTTTCCTTAGCTGTTTCAACTAATAATGATTTCTTATCACATTTTTCCTTACAGCTTGAGCAATTATGATTACAAGACATTTTTATTTACTTCCTTTCAGTTACTTATTTTATCCCTGTTCATATATTAATATGAGGAGGAATAAAATGTATCAGCAAAATCTTAGACCATATCCTAAATATTATGGTGCCTCATTACCTACTTATAATTATCGTTCAGGTAATAAGGATAATGATAGGAGTCTTCTATTGCCTTTTTTAGTTGGCGCTGCAGTAGCATTTCCTATAGGATACATAGCATCGAACACTAATAAACCTGGTTATCCAATGCCATATCCACAACAAATGCAATATGGATACCCATATGGATATCCACTAATGCCACAGCAACCATATTATTATTATGGTTAATTTTTCTTAATTGATGCAAGTAGGTCTTCAATATGATTACCATATGCTAAAGATGAGTCATGCTTGAAAATTAATTCAGGCATTTTTCTTGCTTTAAGCTTTTTAGCAAGCTCACTTCTTAAATATCCCTTACATTCATCAAGAGTTTTTTGGTAATTTTCAACCTTACCCTCATAGAATGTATAGAAAATTGTCATAAATGATAAATCATTTGTAATACGAACCTCAGTTACAGTTATGTTAGAAAGCTTTTTATTCTTAGCATCAGTACGTAGTATAATTGATAATTCTCTTAATGCGTTAGATTCTAATCTTTTAAGGCTTAAACCCATTATCTAGGAATCTCCTTCATTACAGAAGCCTCAAATACGTCTCCCTCTTTGATATCATTGAAGTTTTCAATTGTGATACCACATTCATATCCGTACTTAACTTCCTTAACGTCATCCTTAAATCTCTTTAAAGATGCCATTTTACCTTCAAATACTACAATACCATTTCTTAAAATTCTAACTAAAGAGTTTCGTTCAATTACACCATCAGTAACATAACATCCAGCAATAGTACCAACCTTTGATAATTTGAATAAGCTTCTAACCTCTGCTTGACCTGTAACAACCTCTTCAAATACTGGAGCAAGCATACCCTTAAGAGCCGCTTCAATATCCTCAAGCACCTTATAAATAATACTATATAATCTAATTTCTACACCCTTAGTAGCTGCTTCATTTCTTACTGGAGCCATAGGACGTACATTAAATCCAATAATAATTGCATTACTTGCTTCTGCAAGTGATACATCTGTATCTGTAATCGCACCAACTGTAGCACGAATAACATTTACCTTTAAATCCTCAACATTAACCTTTTCTAAAGCAGCCTTTAATGCTTCAACAGAACCTTGAACGTCGCCCTTAATAATTAGGTTAAGCTCTTTAGACTTATCTGCAGTTGCAGCTGAGAATAGATCCTCTAATGAAGATGCCTTTCTTGCTGCTGCTTCAGCATTCTTAGCACGAAGTGCACGAGCCTCAGCTGTTTCACGAGCTAATCTTTCATCTGAGAATACCATGAACTTATCACCAGCTTGAGGAACCTCATTTAAACCAGTGATAGCAACAGCTGTTGATGGAACAGCATTAGCATATCTCATATGTCTATCATCTTCCATTGTACGTACTCTACCATAAGTATTACCACATACAACGATATCTCCAACCTTTAAAGTACCATTTTGAACAAGGAATGTCGCAACTGGACCTCTACCCTTATCAAGCTGAGCTTCAATAACAGTACCTATAGCTTGTCTGTTTGGATTTGCCTTTAATTCCTTCATTTCAGCCACTAATTGAACCATTTCAAGTAGCTCAGGAACTCCTTGAGCCTTTAATGCTGAAATAGGTACGAAGATTGTTTCTCCTCCCCAAGCCTCAGCAAGTAAGTCATAGTTAGCTAATTCTTGCATTACTCTATCTGGATTAGCAGTTGGCTTATCCATCTTGTTAATAGCAACAATAATAGGACAGCCAGCAGCCTTAGCATGAGCAATAGCCTCCTCAGTTTGAGGCATTACACCATCGTCTGCAGCAACTACTAGAATAACAATATCTGTAATTTGAGCACCTCTAGCACGCATTTGTGTAAACGCAGCATGACCTGGAGTATCAATGAATGTAATTACGAAGCCATTATTGTTAACTTGGTAAGCACCAATATGTTGAGTGATACCACCAGCCTCATTCTTAACAACACGTGTGTTACGAATTGTATCTAGAAGCGTAGTCTTACCATGGTCAACGTGACCCATGATTGTTACTACTGGTGGACGAGAAACTAATGATTCCTCATCATCTTCAATAACAAATTCATCAAATCTAGTAACATCTGTTACTTGCTCATCCTTAAGCTCGAAGCCGAAATCCATTGCAACAAGCTCAATTGTTTCTCTATCTACAGTTTGATTTTGGTTTGCCATAATACCTAATTGCATTAGCTTCATAATAATTTGAGCATTTGTTTTACCTAAGCCAGTAGCAACATCAGCAACAGTCATACCATCCTTATAGGTTAAAATACCCTTTTGTTTATTTTGGTCTTCCTTCTTTTTTCCTTTTTGATTAGGAATGTTTGAAGCTCTTGTTTCTTTTGTTTGTTTTTTAGCCACAAAATCACCTTATTTCTTTAATATTTTTAAGAAGTTTTCATTTGTGATTCCAATTACCATACGGCCAACCTTACCGATAGCACTTGAAAGCTCAAATGAGGTGTATCCTTCATAAACCTCCACATTATAATAATTTGCTTTATTATAAATTTTCTTCTTTGCGTTAGCTGAAGCATCTGAAGCTAAAAATACATATTTAACTGTCTTATTAGCCATTCCATCACAAACGAATTCCTCACCTGTGATTAAACCTCTTGCTCTATTGCAAAGACCTAAATTATTTAAAATTTTGTCCATAACTAGTTCCTTATTGTAAATAGCTTAATAATTCCTCATAAATAGAAGTTGGAACCTCTACCTCAAGCTTTTTATCTAAAATCTTAGTTTTTTGAGCCTTTAATATAACTTCCTTATCCTTCTTTAAATAAGCTCCACGACCATTAGCCTTACCCTTTAAATCAACAATTACATTTTTTTCAGGAGTTCTTACAACTCTGAATAATTCCTTCTTTTCGCATACCTCTTTTGAGCATACACATGTTCTAAGTACAAGCTTCTTGTCCATATAATCACCTATTATAATGAGATAAGATCGTTTTTGAATGCTTCTGTAAGTGGCATAATATCAATCTTCCAGCCACTTGATTGAACTGCAAGACGTACATTTTGACCTTGCTTACCAATTGCAAGTGATAAATGATCATCTGGTACGATAACTACACTTGATTTAGTCTTAACATCAATCTTTAATACTCTAAATACATTAGCAGGTTGTAATGAATTAGAAATTAATTCCTCAGGATTTTCACTCCACTTATATAAGTCAACCTTTTCTCCACCTAATGCATTAACGATTTCACGGATACGGCTACCACCTTCACCTACACAAGAACCGATTGCATCTACATTTGGATCGTTAGAGAATAAAGCAATCTTGCTTCTATCACCTGGATCACGAGCAATACCCTTAATTTCAATAGTACCATCCTTGATTTCTGGAATGAAGTTTTCCATTAATCTAGTTACTAATTGTCTATCAACACGAGAAACTAAAACCTTAGGATCCTTTGTTGTATTTTCAACCTTCTTAATATATACACGGATAGTATCACCAATCTTTAAATTATCATTAGGTAATAATTCATTGATTGATAATGTTGCAGTAACATTCATACCTAGGTCTAATGCGATAAACTTTTCAGTAATGTTGCTTACAACACCTGTAGTCATTTCATTTTCAAGCTTTTTGAAATAATCAAAAGCTAATTCTCTTTGCTTAGTTCTAATACCTTGAGTATAAACACTCTTAGCTGCACCTACTGCTGAACGTGAGAAATTCTTAATATTGATTTGTTGTTCAACAATATCGCCAATTTTATAATAATTTTTAACCTTCTTAGCATCCTCTAGTAAGATTTCAGCCATTGCCTCTGGTTCTAATTCCTCACTATATGCCTCTACTACCTTATGAACTGAATATAATAAAATTTCATTTCTATCTGGGTTAATTACTACTCTACAAGATGTATGGCCATAAGCCTTCTTAAAGCTGTTTACTAAAGATTTCTTAAATACCTCATATACATCTTCAACAGTCATACCCTTTTCTTCAGCATAAGCATTTGCTTGTTCAAAAAAACTTTTGTTAATCATTTTTATTACCTCCTATAATTTGACAGCAAGTCTAATTAATTTAATACTACTTTTTTCAATTTTAATTTTCTTGAATCTACCCTTCATATTAATTTTCATCGTGATAGATTCCTCTTCATTAGCCTCAAGCACGCCCTCATAAATCATACCTGGGACCTCAACGTGAATATACATACCTATAGAATCAGTTATTGCCTCATCATTCTTAAGTGGCTTTTCAGCACCTGGTGAGCAAACCTCAAGCATATATTCAGGCATATCAGCGTCATATTTTTCAATTACACTAGAAAGATATTCATTGACTAAGGCAAGTGTATCAACATCAATACTATCTTTCTCATTTGTCTTAGCAACATCAACGCTAACCCTTAAAATTAAATATCCAAATTCCTTAACAAGCTCTACATCAAATAGCTCTAAATGATGCTCATCAAGGTATGGCTTAAGTATTTTTTCAACTATACCTAAATCCATAAATTACCTCCTTTTATAATTCTGACAAATAAATAAGAGAGGTTTGTGCCTCTCTTAATTACATATACATATATATTATATAC
>JAZQVB010000276.1:0-1124 GCA_045631605.1 Anaeroplasma sp. | reverse complement strand
GTTTTATTTCTGCTTCTCCCATTTGTGCATTTGTATCTGTTGACATTAATACTACTGAACCTATTGTATCCCCTTCAGATATTATCGGCGAAATTACTTGTGCATAATATTTATCTAAGTTTTCATTCATAACTCCATCGTTTGATCCATCATATTTAAAATTATTTGATGAATTTAATGAATAAGAATATGTTAATGTTCCTCCACCAGTATATGTTGATACTGTTTTAGCAACGTTTCTAATAGCTGCTATTTCTTGTTTCCATGTTTCACCGTTATAGAATTCAGTACACATCTCTGTTACAGAAACTGTACCATTACTTAAGTCACCATTCATTACATCTTCGATAGTAGCACGCATACTTGATTGTAATACGTAAGATGAACGAATATTATCTCTAATTGCATTTAATGTAGCAATAGTAACCGAATTTAATTCAATATTATCTAATGCTGCAATTGTTCCATTTTCTCCATACATTGCAACTAATAAATTATATAATGCATGTAATTCATTTGACCACCAAACACCAATAGAACTATCTTCAGCGATTGAGTAATCACTATATTCAGTAACATTATTTGCATAATTAACTACTGAACTAACACTTGTTGGATGTAAGAAGCGGTATCTTGCATCACTTGAATTAAATCCAGTATTCATAATTGATTCAATAGCACTTGTTAATTGAGCTTGTAAAATATAAGAATTATATTTATTCGAACCACCATTTTTATTTCCGTAAATTAAATTTGCTAATTCATTAAAGAATGAAACTTCAATACTATTTAAACTATCTGCCATATTAGAAGTATCAATTGTTACTCCATCAGTACTTAATTCTGTACTAATTACATCTAAAACGTATAATTCATATTCCCATTGAGCATCATCCCAACCAGAATAAGTATTTGTAGGATTACATGTTAATGTTGGAGCATTATCAATAACTAATAAATCATTAATTGTATCTTGCATACAATTTCTAATAATATCTGAATGAGAATTATTACTTACTGCTTCAATAGTAATTAATTTTACTTCTGTACCAACTAAATCACTACTTAAATCAATTATATATTCATTTTTTGTATTTTTTGTTTTAATAGTGTCAGAGATTTCA
>JAZQVB010000275.1:0-3001 GCA_045631605.1 Anaeroplasma sp. | reverse complement strand
CTTATGTAAATATGTTAATGATTTTTTTAGGTCATCCTTACATTCATATTCAATATATTCCTTAGTAAGGTTATTGAATATAGTAAACGGCTGCTCCTTATAGTCATAACCAATAGGTGCGATAAGAGTACTATAGTCATTTAGGCTTTCCATTATCTTTTTTAAATCTGTCATTTTATATTCAGATATATTATTAATTTTATAATTAATTGGCTCTATAGAAATCTTAAAATATTCGCATAATAAATCATAAATAGTATAGCTTTCATTTAAAACGTTAGAATGTAATATAGCTATATATTCCTCTAAATATTTTTTATATTCCTCGTAAGTCTCAACATCCTCATTGGCAATAGAATCTATACTATACTTTGGAAGAATCGCAGTTTTATAAAGGTTATCAATAAATTCCTTTTTATTTGCCTTTGATGAATGAAGCTCTATCGCAAAATCATGAAGACCAACCTTCTTTAAATTGTTATAAACAACCTCTAGGGCCGCAAGCTTTTCTGATACGAATAATACCTTTTTATCATTTGCAATTAAGCTAGCAATAATGTTTGTAATTGTTTGGCTCTTTCCACTTCCTGGAGGTCCTTGAAGCACAAATGATTCTCCACTACACGCAAGCCTAATTGCTTCTAACTGAGATGAATCACAGTTATCTACAGGGAATACTTTGTTGTTTTCGTTTGGTTCTATTTCAGGCTTATAATCATCAACTAGGGATAATATGTTCTTATTTTGTAAAACCTTAGCTTCGTTATTAATTAAATCATTATACATATTCATTTTTAAGAATGAGAAAATACCAATAGCACATTCTTCTACTAATGTCATCTTGTTATTTAATACAGCCTTAACCGTTTCAAAATAGTCATCTAATTCCTGATCCTGGCTAGTTATATCAGGGATTTTAACATTAAATTGTTGTTGAAAATAATATTCTAATGTAGGATTTAATATTACCTCGTCTTCAGCTTCCTTAACCTTATATTTACCAATATCCTTAGTATATTTTAAAGGAATTAATAACAATGGCGCCTTATATTTTACAGATTCCTCTTCATATTCAACAAATCCAAATGCCATATATAATGAATTAATACCCTTTTCATTAATTGAGAATTTATATTCCTTATATAATGTATTTAATACCTTAATTTGTTGATGTCCTTTTCTATAACAAATTAATTGTCTTGGCTTTAATATTGGATTAATAATGTCAAAAACCTTAGGATTTGTATATTGTAATACATCATATTGATGAGCATCTAATGTCATTTGTTTTTGAGTTTCAAGAATATCATCTATTAATAAAATAGTATATTCCTTCCCATCTATTATGCTTCTATAAATATTTTTAATTTCCTTGTTTAAAACATTTATAGAGCGTGCTCCAATCTCTTTATAATTAAGAAGCTTATTTCTTTTACCTAAATCTAGCAAATGATTTGCTAATTTCTTAAATCTCATAAGCAATCCCTCCAATTTCTAAAATAGTGTAGCAAATAAATTCAAAATAAACGCTAAAATTTTTTGTTTTATTGGACGTTTATACCATATATTATAGCCGATTTCTTTTGAAACCGCTACTGCGTCTAAGAAATTTTCCTTCATTTTATCTATTTCATTATTATATGCAATACATGTACCACATTCGTAATGCAAAAATAGACTTCTATAATCAAAATTAACAGTTCCAATAAATATAAATTCATCATCTACTATTATATTTTTAGCGTGATTAAAGCCTGGTGTATATTCATATACCTTACCTCCGGCCTTTATAATTCTTCCGTAGTTTTCTCTTCCCATATAATAGGCAGATTTTTTATCAGGAATACCAGGCATTAATATTTTAACATCCACACCTGATTTTATTTTTAATTCTATTAATGATAATAGGGTGTCATCAATTATAAAATATGGTGTTGAAATATAAATATATTTTTTCGCATTAGAAATTAAAGAACAAAATAAATCATAAGCTATATTTTCTTTATATAATGGTCCATCACCAAAGGCAGCAGCATATCCGTTATTATCATAAGAATCATGCTTGTATAGCTCTAATTCTAATAGCTCCTTTGTTGATAAATACCACATTTCTATAAATAGCTTTACAAAGCTATCTACAATTTGTCCTTTATATTTACCACAATTATCTCTCCAATATCCAAATCTTTCTTTTTTATTTATATATTCATCAGATAAATTATCTCCTCCACAATAAGCGATATTTCCATCTATTACTGCTATTTTCCTATGATCTCTGTAGTTAGCAAGTAAATTTAGGTTTATTCCTAGTGGCTGAAACGATGCTACCTTACAATTATTTATTTCTATAAACTCCTTTAATAATGCTTTTTTCATTCCACCCTTGCTACCGACATCATCGTATAAAATATATATTTTTACTCCTTCTCTACCTTTTATTTTTAATTGCTCAATTATCTCATCAATTAATTGGCCCTTATTAATAATAAAATATTCAAGTAATATATACTTCTTAGCATTTTTTATTTCTAAAAGTAAATCATTATGCTTTAAATTAATATCCTTAAAAAACTTAAAATCAAAATTTTTATATACAGGTATTCTTGCTTCCCTTTGAAGTAATTTAAGTGGCTCTGGTAGATTCAAATCTATTAATTCTTCCTTGTTTTGAAATTTATTTAAAGCCTTTCTTTGTCTTTTTTTAGATAACAATGTTAAATTATTGAAAATATATAGCATTATAAATGGTAATGGAAATAATAAAATTAATATAGACCACGCTAGCTTAAAATTAGCAGATATATTCTTTTTCATAATATATAATACGAATATAATTGAAGAAATCCATATAACACTATATGTAATACCTATTGCGTTATTTATTCTTTTTGTGTAATTAAAATACGCTTCAAAAAATACGAATAATAACATAATTTGAATATAGAAAAATAATAATGAAATACTTATTATAATTATTTTTTTCCATAAAGGAATACTTATT
>JAZQVB010000274.1:0-4005 GCA_045631605.1 Anaeroplasma sp. | reverse complement strand
GCTTATAAAAGTACCTTTTTCTTTTTAATGATAATTTAAAATATTCCTTACTGCCGAAAAAGTAGAAGTACTTAATTAAAATGTTATGAATAAGCTCGTCCTGATAGTTGTAATATACAAATGCGTTTGGAAATTTTTTTGTTATTGATATTTTAGTTGAATCCTTATTTTCATACTTGTTAGTAAAGAAGAAATCAAGCATATTATATGCTTCTAGTATATTTGTGTTTGGAATTAACTCTTTAAAATATTCATTAAAATATTTGGTGATTGTATTATTTGATATTAATGCGTATACAAATAATAGCTTTTTAAAGTCATCTGATTCCTTTAAATCTATTGCTAGCTCTGTAATTATAGAATTAAAATGCTCGGAATTAAATGCTTTATATAATTTATATTTATCCTTCTTAAATGGATTTAATAGCTTATAAAAAATACCTGATTGAGAAAATGTTGATAGATTAAATAATAACGAATCATCATATTCGAATTTGGTTTCTAGCTCAGAGGGAAGATTTGTAATTATGTCTTTGAAAATATAGTAATTTGTCATACAGCCATACATTTTTATCACATCCTATAAATATTATAAAATATTTAATTTAAATTTTATAGATAATATTTCATTTTTGTTCATTTTGTTGTAAAATACAATTTGGAGGTTTTAAACTATGAAATTATTAACTAAGGAAATGCAAGCTGATATTTCACGTCAAATGACATTTAAATCTAGAGATATTGATATGTGTATAATGAATGCTTTAGATGGAACAATGCCTGCTGATTATTTATTAGACTGCTTAATGTTTTATCAAAATAAAGATGGCGGATTTGGTGGTGGTCTTCATATAGATAACTACAATCCAAATACAAGCGTTTATCAAATATATGAAGCATTTAGATTATTAGATATGCTAGAATTTTCTCCAGCATGTGAGCATGAATTATATGATACAATCATTAATAAGGCATGTAATTATTTATATAATAGAGAAATTCCAGTAAAGAATAGATGGAATCCTAATACTAAAACTAATAATGATTATGCTCATTCACAAGAATTTACTTATTGTGAGGAGAATACTAAATTATTTGGTATGCATCCAACTGCTGCGTTAGTAGGATATACATTAACATTATGTAGACCTACAAAGGCTTATTATAAGAAGGCTTTAAAAATGGCTGAGGAATTAATTAAGGAATTCTATGCTAAGGAAGAATTAAATAAGTATGAATTAATATCATTTAATAGCTTTTTAAATTCTATTAAGAAGGCTAATTTATTTAGTAATGATGTAGCTAAGATTGAAGATAAGCTGATTAGATTAGCTGAGGCTTCAGTATCTGATAATTTTGGAGCACAATATTCAATTAAGCCTTTAGATTGTGCTATGTATATTTCATCTGAAAAGCTAGATGAATTAAAAAATAAGCAATTAGATTTTATTATTGATAGTATAGCTCCACATGGCTTATGGAATCATAATGCTAAGTGGGGATATGATAAATACGCTGAAGAGGATAGTGCTATGCTAAAATGGATTGGTGCTGAAAGCGTAAACAATTTCTACATTCTTAAAAAGTATGGTAGAATAGAATAGGTTAAAAATATAAATTGAGGTATAAAAATGAAAAAAAGAACAGTTTGTTTAATTATCATGGATGGCTATGGATTAGCTGATCCTAGCTGTACTAACGCAGTATGTGTTGCTAAGAAGCCAAATTTAGATCGTATTTTTGGTGAATATGATACAAAAACATTACAAGCTTCTGGTGAAGCTGTAGGATTACCTGAAGGTCAAATGGGTAATAGTGAGGTTGGTCATATGAATATTGGTGCTGGTAGAATTGTATGGCAATCTCTATCTAGAATCAATAATTCTATTAAGACTGGTGAATTTAATTCAAATGAGGCTATTGTAGAGGCTATTAATAATGCTAAAAACAATAATAAGAAATTCCATATTTTTGGTTTATGCTCTGATGGTGGTGTACATTCTCATACATCTCACATTATTGCAATTGCTAAGCTAGCTCATAGCATGGGTATTGAAAATGTATATTATCATGCATTTTTAGATGGTCGTGATGTAGCTCCTAAGAGTGCTTGCATCTATTTATCTAAGATTATCAATGAAGGTAATGTTAAGGTTGCTACTGTAGGTGGTAGATACTATGGTATGGATAGAGATAAGAACTATGATCGTATTCAAGTTGCTTATGATGCAATGACAGTTGCTAAGGGCGAATATTTTGAGGATGCTATTAAGGGTATTGAGGCTTCTTATGAAAAGGGTATTACAGATGAATTCGTTGTACCATTCGTAAGTGATTTAAATGGTATGGTTGAATCAGGAGATTCAGTTGTATTTGCTAACTTCAGACCAGATAGAGCTATTCAAATTGCTACAGCTATTTCAAATCCTGAGGGAATTAACTATAACCCTGATAAGGCTTATAGATTAGATTCATCTAAGGGGCCTAAGGATGTAACATTCGTATCAATGATGAAGTATGCTGATTCAGTTTCTGGTAAGCTTGCATTCGGATTACAAACATTTAATAATTTATTAGGTGATGTAATTTCTGCGAACGGCTTAAAGCAATTAAGAATTGCTGAAACAGAGAAGTATGCTCACGTAACATTCTTCTTTGATGGTGGTGCTGATAGACAAATCGAAGGTGCTGATAGAACATTAGTTAACTCACCAAAGGTAGCTACATATGACCTACAACCTGAAATGAGTGCTTATGAGGTTTGTGATAAGGTTTGTGAAGCAATTAAGAGTGAGCAATATGATGCTATTATTCTAAACTTTGCTAACTGCGATATGGTTGGTCATACAGGTGTTATTTCTGCAGCTGTTAAGGCAGTAGAGGCTGTAGATGCTTGCGTTGGTAAGGTTGTTGAGGCTTTAGATTCAGTTGGTGGTGTTGCTTTAATTACTGCAGACCATGGTAATGCTGAAAAGCTTGTTGATGAGGAAGGTAAGCCATTTACTGCTCATACAACAAATTTAGTTCCTGTAGTTATTACAGATAAGAGCATTAAGATTAAGGATGGTATCTTATCAGATATAGCACCTACAATGCTTGATTTATTAGGTGTTGAGATTCCAGCTGATATGACTTCTAAATCTATTATTGTAAAATAATTATTTTAAGAGTATAATAATTATATAAATTCATATTTACTTCGGGGTTTGGTGTAATTCCATACCGGCGGTTATAGTCCGCGAGCTTAGGCATGAATAGGTGAAATTCCTATACCGACAGTACAGTCTGGATGTGAGAAGTAATGATATTAATATTCCTGATATTAATAATTGTATCCCCGTAGAAATATGGGGATATTTTTAATAAAAAGGAGAATAATATGAAAAGAATTACAGTTAAAAGGCTTGCTTTTATAGCAATATTTGCAGCTATCAGCTCAATATTATATTGCTATGTCAAATTTAATCTTCCAATATTCCCACCATTTCTAGATGTTAATTTTTCAATGATTCCTATTATTATTTGTGCGTTTATGCTTGGTCCATGGGATGGATGCATATGTGTATTATTAAGATTTATTGTTAAAATATTATTAGTAGGAACATCTACAGAATATGTAGGAGAGATTGCAGATTTAGTTTTAGGTTTAATTCCTACAATATCTTGTGGGCTTATATATACATATTATAAGGGGAGATATAAGGAATTATTATCATTTACAAGTATTGTTGTATTATGGGTTATAACATCAATATTATTAAATACTTATGTTAATATTCCTTTCTATATTCAAAAATTCTTTGGTGGAAATTGGGATATATTAGTTAATATGTGTAGAGATTCATTTAAGCTAATCTCTTTTGGCCAAATTACCAATGTAACTAAGGATAATTTTATGACCTGGTATATTTTACTTGCCGTAATTCCATTTAATTTAATGCTATCTGGTATTGTAGTAGGTATAACTATATTAGTTCATAAAAGATTGAAATCATTATATGATAT
>JAZQVB010000273.1:0-1149 GCA_045631605.1 Anaeroplasma sp. | reverse complement strand
TCACTAAATTTATTCAATGGATTACAAAAATTATCACTTGGAAACATGTATAATATTAATTATTTAAAAATTCCAGCAAGTGTTAATGAATGTTGGATTTCAAATTGTATATTTATGGATTTATCATTTGAATCTTCAAATATAGAATTAAAATTGACTTATACAGATAACAGAATTAACAACAAATTAAAAATAATGAGAAAATTATCATCAGATTCATCAATAAATGTTTCAAATTCTTCGAGTATAGACTATCCACCCAGTGTTTTGGAATGTGATGTTCGAGTCTTACTTAAAATTGCAAATAATTCATCTTTAAGCAATAGAACAGTAAATATAGATACCTTTACACAATTAAATTTAAGATGTATGGCATTTGATAATACACCTGTTTATAGAGTTTCATTAAATCATCCATTGAAATTTAATAGAATATTAGTTTTATGCCAATTGCAAATATTTGTAGGTGTTGCAAATTTAACTGCTAATGAATGGTATACTGTCGCATCAGCATCTACTAATTAAGGTTAAAAAATAATATAAATAATTTTGCTATGCTGGCAAAAAGTATTTTTTGCCTTGCCTTATGCTTTGAAAGCATTAACTGTAATTGCATAGAAATATTTATCTATATCAGTTTGATCTTTATAAATACCAATAATGAATTTAACTGCAGCTTCACCATTCAATTCTTTGCAATGATTAATTAATCCATTTCCAATTTGAGTTAATGCAGGTATAATTATATTTTTAACAATATTATTATTACCATCATTCAATATTTCTCTAATATCTTTATTAGCCATAACTCTTCTCAATGATTCATATGCCTTTGAACCATCTTTAGCAAATACAAGATTTCTAATTGATTCTTCAGTATATTTATTTGATGCTAATAATACTGCTGGAATAGCAACATATCTATAGCATAATGATTTCAATTTACCTTGGAATCCAGATTTTTGATAATCCATTTTCAATAATCTATTCTTACTACCTTTCATAATTTCACCACATGCTTTGCTAATAACACTAACAAATTGTTTAATAGTAGCATCATAAGGTTTAGGTTTAGGAGCTTTATATCCTGGAGTTGTTTTGTAAAATGATTGGAATCCTTCATTAGAATAATCACCTTTATTAAGTTTT
>JAZQVB010000272.1:0-1609 GCA_045631605.1 Anaeroplasma sp. | reverse complement strand
TCTTTAAAATTAGACATTGATACAAGTCCAACAAATAACAAATTAAATATTAAGATTGGTATTATTAGCTTAGTTTTTTTTATTATAAATATTAAATACAATATTAACGGTATTATAAAAAATATGTAACTAAATGCTAGTAATAATAATATAACGCTAATTAAAATAAAATGAAAATCATTACAAAAAGGCCTTTTCTTTAATAATTTCAATAACCGCATCTGAAACACCTATAATTGATTGAAGCAGCTCAAAGCTATCAATCACATTATTCTCTCTATATTCTATAATCATCTTAGCTCTTTTCTCTCCAATTCCATAAAGCTTAACAAGCTCATCTAATGACGCTGTTGAAATACATATTTTGCCATCAGTATCCAAAGCATCATCAATATCATTATTAACATAGCTCGATTTAATTATTATTATAGAATCATCATAATATCTTTTCTTTAAATCATTATCAAGAATACTATATTTCGTTAAATAATTAAGTATTTTATTTAATACCTCTCCGTATGTACATCCTTTAGGCATAATAATAACCATTTCATTTGAAATAGAATCATCCCCAACACCATCGCCTAGCACATTAATTTCTCCACCTACAGTAATCGTAATTAAATTGTTAGCATTTGTTTCTATCGGAGAATTCTCACCTTCATTAATAGCCCTTGGTATAAAGGCTACGATAATAGTTATAGCAATAATAGCTATTACAATTAATATTTCTTTTCTTTTCATTTTTTCACCTCATATATAATAATAGACAAATAATGAAAAAATTTTTCAAAAAAATGAAAAAAGAGATTCCAAATCTATTGAAAATCTCTTAATTATACTATTTATTCTTTTTGATTATTTTATAGCCTAAATCATTTAAGATATTATTAGCCTTATATAAGAACATTAAATCATATTTATATACATCATAATCCTCAATTTTCTTATCACTATTATAGGCTAATGCCTTATCTAGCTGATATTTACTCATCTTATCTAGGCCAGCATATGTTGTTAAGCACATATGCTTTTTAAGATTTAAATCCTTAGTTGTAAATTTAATCCTTTCAGCATCAAATGTCATTTCATCAATCCTCATTGGCACAAATCCAGATACAATGTGGAATGTATTCCATCTTTCATGCTCCTGAGCAATTAATGCGGTAATGATATTTCTTTCCTTATAGATATCATATTTTAATTCATTTGGATTAGGTAAGCCACCTATCATTTCATCAATTAAATTTGTTGAATTTCTTTCGTCAGATTTAATATAATCAAGCCCTAATAAATTCAGCTTAAATCTTAAATTTAATGCTGCATATATATTAGATTGCTTATGAAGGTCTGAAAGTGTAAGCCATCTTTGGTGGCTTTCATCCTTTGATAATACTACATAATTTAAATTGATTGATTTAGCTATTTCTACTAATGATTCGCACACTATTACATCATGACATAAAATGTTTTCTAAATCACCATAGAATGATATTTTTTCAAACTTTTCATTTTTAGCTAAAATATCATTATCAATTTTAGCATAGATATGATAATTTTGATGCTTTATATATTTAGCAATCTTTAATGATAAATCCATATTTTTATA
>JAZQVB010000271.1:0-1041 GCA_045631605.1 Anaeroplasma sp. | reverse complement strand
TGATGAGACTGAAATTGATTATTCATTACCAGCTAATGATAATAGTGAAAAGAAATATGAATCTAATATTCCAGATGAATTCTATTTAAGTGATTATAACTATTCTTATGATATTTTAAATGATGATAATATTTCTTATTATAGAGAAAAATATTCATTTATTAACTCTAACGATGGTTACGATTGTTCATATACAACAATAGACTTCATTAATGAGGATGCAACTATTAACTATGCTAAGAAGGATCAAACCTCTATTATTGAAATGGTTGTTGGTCAAACATATGTATTCTATTTAGAAGAAGCAGTATTTAATTTTGATGCATCGTATTGGCGTCCATACGAAACATTTAGAATTGAAAATGGAGCCTCTGATTTAGGACTAAAAATCACTCAAGAATATGGTGATACAACCTATAATCTATTTGATATGGAAACAGATGGTACTACATTCAGTAAATATTCATGGGCATCTGCTAACAACAGCTATAATACATTATGTAAATTTGCCGATGTAACTGAAGATGGTGTAACATTAGCCGAAAATTATCATTTAGTTAAATTTGAATTTACACCAACAGCAACAGGATATTCAAATTTTACATTAACTGCTGATAATGTTAGTAGTGGTGGGGCAACATATCCACGATATAATCTGCTAATTCATGTTAAGGAAGCTGATAGTGCTAGTATTAATGATAGATTCTTTAATATTGATTCAATTTCAGGAGATAATTTTAATTCTATTGAATTTAATAACGCATTAGAGGACTCAATTAATTATGGTATATCAATTCCATTTAAAACTAATACTACATACCAATTAAATGGATTATACTTGCCAGAATACGAGGATAAGGATCAATATTGTGGATTATATGAAACATACATCTCAAATGATTCAAATCTAACTATTTCTGGTAATAATTTGTATTTTAAAGAAACAGGTACATATAATATTACTGCGTCATTAATTTATATTTATAACGTTACTGATACAGATGGAAGTAATGTTCAAGGTATATTAAATGATGTAATTAA
>JAZQVB010000270.1:0-2247 GCA_045631605.1 Anaeroplasma sp. | reverse complement strand
ACCTACGTGTTACTCACCCGTTCGCCATGGCACACCGAAGTGTACCATTCGACTTGCATGTATTAGGCATGCCGCCAGCGTTAATCCTGAGCCAGGATCAAACTCTCCAAAAATTTTATTTTTTGTTTGTTTTTAATCTTTTTTGCTCATTCTTCTTTTAAAGAATTGTTATCTTGTTTATTCTTACGCTTAGTTCGTCATATATAGTTTTCAAAGACTTAATTTTTTTGACTCAATTTCTTGAGCCTTATTCATTATACCACTTTAATTTTTTATGTCAACAACAATTTTATCTTTTTTTTACATTTTCCGCATATTGTTGATTGAAACCATTTTCATATAAAATAAAAGCTCTATTATCGCTTTTTTGATAATAGAGCTTCTTAATTAACTTCTTAAAGGTCTAGTTGATGCTACGTGGTATAAAGAATTTAAATATTCCATATCCTCATCATCAATAACCACATCAATCTCAAAATTATTTTTAATTCTTTCTTGATTTGTAGATCTAGGTAAAACCTGACATCCTCTTTGAAGACAATATGCAATACATAATTTAGCCTTTGTTGTGTTATATTTTTCAACAAGAGCATCCATAACATCTATTCTTAGCATTTCACCAGTTGCTAAAGGAGAATATGCTTGAATCAAAATATCATTTTCTTGGCAATACTTAGTAATATTTTCTTGTGTATTACCGATAAAGAATCTAATTTGATTAACCATAGGCTTAAATCCTGTTGCGTTTGTAATAGTTTCAATATCCTTAACATGGAAATTAGATACACCAATTGCACGAACCTTCTTTTGATTATATAAATCAATTAAAGCCTTCCAGCATTCAATATTTCCCGCTGTATAATCTCCACCTACATCACTCCAAGGCCATGGAGCATGTATTAAATACAAATCTAAATAATCAGTTTTTAAGCTTTCAAGGCTTCTATTAAAATACTCGATAGCTCCATCATATGTTTTAATATCAGCTGGAAGCTTTGAAGTAATAAAGATTTCTTCTCTTTTAACACCCATATCAATTAAAGCCTTACCAACCTCAACCTCATTTTCATATACATACGCTGTATCTATATGATTATATCCAGCCTCAATAGCATATTTACATGCATTATAGCACGTTTCGCCTTGAACCTGCCAAGTACCTAAGCCTATCGCTGGAATTGTAACACCATTGTATAATACAAAATCTTTCATATTTCCTCCTATATTTTTATTAATTTAATATTTACACTAGAATTAACTGTATCAATTTCAATATCAGTAATTCTAGCAATATCCGAAATACCTAAAACTTTTTCATCCACTATAATACTTTCAAAATATTTATCGAATGAGGTAACCTTTATATCTCCAATTTCTACATCTATTCTTTTTAAAGATAAATATACATTATCATTTCTTTCAACTGATGGCATAACATAAACCTTAGAATTAGAATATACATTATCAATATAATAATTAGAAACAATCATAGCTTGTGATATAAAATAGTACATATCACTAAATCCAACTATAAATTCACTATTTCCCATTGTGATAGTTTCATCAAAATTTAAAAGATCGCTATAACTATTATGAATTATATAATTAAGCTCTCCTTCAGTTAGTGTAATTACTGACTCATTACCGTCATAATTATTTTCTAATCTTTCTTTAATATTACATTCAGTAAATGCTGCATTTTTAGTATATTTTCCAACAAGCATTTTTGATGTATCTATTGAAACACCAATCGAATTCTCCTTCATAATCATTTTTGATTCACATGATTTTAATAAGAATAATAATAGATTATCGTTTAAATATCTATTTATCATCTTTTCAAAATCTAATGAAAGAGTTAACGTTTTAGAATCAAAATACAATTCTTTACTTATTGTAAAATCAAATTCACTAAATATATTAGATATAATTTGCTTATCTATAGAAAATGCATCACCCAAATTAAATTCATCAAATGATATATATAATATTTTATTATTATCTATACACACATGAGCCTTCAAGGCTAATGTTGTGTGATATATATCAAATGCTGTAAATTTAGCTTTAGCTCCTATTTGTCCATTTTCAGAATATAAGAATATACTATCTAATTTAAATCCTGATTTATCAACGATAAAATCATCCTCAATTAAATAATTCTCATTTACTGATGAACGAACTGCTTCAACAATATAATTATTTATTTCATTAATTTCAAAATCAAATTCTATTTTATTATTAGTA
>JAZQVB010000269.1:0-4142 GCA_045631605.1 Anaeroplasma sp. | reverse complement strand
TTCTATTACTCCCAAACTTCTTTTATTTCATATCTATTTATAGTATAATTTATATCGGTGATATTTATGTTTTTAAGAAATCAAACAAAGCAAATTAAAATAGGAAACCTAGAATTAGGTGGTAATAATAAAATATACATTCAAAGCATGACTAATACTAAAACTAAGGATGTTGAGACTACAATTAAGCAAATAAACGAGCTTGAGGCACTTGGTTGTGATATTATTAGAGTTGCAGTATTAGATTATGATGACGCTAACGCTATAAAGGAAATAAAAAAAGAAATTAAAATTCCTCTTGTTGCCGATATTCATTTTGATCCTGAGCTTGCGATTACAGCAATACTAAATGGCGTAGATAAAATAAGATTAAATCCAGGTAATATTTCAAATAAGGATAAAATAAAGGAAATTGTTAATCTTTGTAAGGAAAGAAATGTTCCAATTAGAATTGGTGTTAATGCTGGTTCCCTACCAAAGGGTATGGAAACAACTGCAAAAAATATGATTCTTGCCGCTAAATCTCATATTTCTATTCTTGAGGAATTAGAATTTTATAATATTGTATTATCATTAAAGGCATCATCAATAGAATTATCTCTTGAAGCATATAAGCTGGCTTCACAAGAATTCCCATACCCATTACATGTTGGTATAACTGAGGCTGGAACAAGTTTTAAGGGACTAATCACATCTTCTATTGGCTTAACTAGGATATTAGATTTAGGAATTGGTAATACTATTAGAGTTTCATTAACAGATGAGCCTAGGCTCGAAATTAAAGCGGCTAAGGAAATATTAAGAGAATTAAAGCTAATAGATAACATTCCTACTATTACATCATGCCCTACTTGTGGTAGAACTCAAATAGATTTAATTCCTATTGCTAAGGAAATTGAGGATTACCTCCATACTAAGAAAAGTAATATTCATGTCGCCGTAATGGGTTGTGTAGTTAATGGTCCAGGCGAAGCTAAGGAAGCTGACTTAGGTATCGCTGGTGGCAAAGGTGAGGCCTTAATATTTAAAAAGGGCATACCTGTAAGAAAAATTAAGGAAGAAAATATAATTGAGGAGCTTAAGCACGAAATAGACTTAATGTGCAAATAAAGAAAAAAATCACATCGCAAGATGTGATTTTATTTCTTTATTAAGCTCTTGATACGTAAGAACCATCTTCAGTTGAAACAACGATATCTTCACCTTGTTCAACGAAAATAGGAACCTTAGTCTTGAAACCAGTTTCTAAAATTGCATCCTTCATTGCAGCCTTAGAAGTATCACCACGTACTGCTGGTTCACTTTCAGCAACATTTAATGTAACCTTTGCAGGTAATGAAATACCTAAGATTTCTCCATTATATGTCATGATTTCAACCTCAACACCTGAAACTAAGAAATTAACTTCCCATTCAAGTAAAGTCTTTGCAACGCTGATTTGCTCATAAGATTCATTATCCATGAAGCAGATTGCTTCACCCTCATCATATAAGAATCCCATCTTACGCTTTTCAACATATACTAATTCTACCTTATCACCAGAAATTAAAGAAACTTCTGTATTTGAACCTGTACGTAAATTCTTTGATTTGATTTTAACCTTCATCTTAGCCATCGCAGTCTTGTTTAAATCGATTGTTAAGCACATATAAAGTTGATTATCCCAAATATAAACGTTACCAGGTCTTACTTCTGTACAGTTAACCATATTTGCCATATTAATACACACTCCTTTTATTTTCCTTTAATATAATATCATAATTTGTCGATTATTCAAATACAAAATTTAAATATACTACTTTTTTACTTCAATTTAAATTCAATATATGCTGGCTGATGATCAGAATACGCAAAGCCATCTATATTTAATTTACCATTTTTAGTTATAACATTATAATTAGCTATAATCTCTATATTGTCTGATACAATAAATCCATCTACAACGCATTTAAATGTTAAATCCGGATCCCAAGCTATATCATTATTTCTACATGTAGGTGCATTATCAGAGGCAACAACGCTATAGCCATCAATAAGAGAGCTATTACCTGTTTCATTAAAATATGATGCTAACCAATCAGGATCCTTTAATACATTAGCGAATGCTTTATTATTACTATTATAGTTATATTTTGGATTATTAGTAATTAAATCGTGATTAAAATCACCACCAACAATTACATAATCTCCATTATTTTTACAAGCATTTAAAAATTCATTTAATTCATTCATTTGTTTTTCTCTTATAGTACCACCCTTATCATAGGCAGACATATGAGAATTAACAATATATAGCTTCTTACCATTTTCAGCATTAATAATCGATACGCTGAAGCATCTATCAATATCAAATAGTTTTGATAATGTATCACTTATCGTATATTCCTTACGATAAGCACAATCTATTTGATATTTAGAAAATGTTGATAATCCAGCATATGCCTTACCATGCATATCATATAAAGGATATGGTAAAAATGCAGTATCAAAATTACAACAAAATACATTATCGTAATCAGTTAATTTTTTAACAAACATTTCATTTTGATTAATCTTATATGAGCGTGTAGATTTAACATCCACCTCCTGAAGTAAAACAAAATCAGGGTTTAATTCAGTAACTGTATTTATTGAGCCATTAATATTAAATAATGCCTCACTCTTGCTTCTAGCTGTAGAATAATATCCACACGTTTCCTTACCGTTAATATCATATCCAGTATCTAAGAAGAATGTATAATCCTGAGAATAAGCACCAAATCCTATATTATATGTTGTAGCACTATATACTGTATCAAGCTTAACATTTTCAAGATTAGCATTTTCATTTATTTCTAAATCTACATCACCTATTCTATTATAGCTTAATAAAATATAGCCACAATATCCACCAACAATTAAAACAATACTCCCTATAAATATTAAAGCTATTAAAATAATTCTCTTAACAATCTTATTCATGAACCCCCATCTCCTCATATCCACTAATTCTCTTTTCTAACTCATGATAAATATTATCCCATTTAAATAAATAGACAATTAAATATGAAGCCGCTATCACTATTATTAATGGTAAGGCTATAGCCTTAATCGGTGCACACTTAAGCCCTAATACCACTGATGTAATAGGGGCCTTAGTTACAACTGCAAATACCATCATCATTCCGCATATTACAAATAATCCTGTATAATTTAGCACCTCAGAATCTATATATGAATATAGCTTAACAATAACATATCCTACTAACGCTCCTACAGCAAGCATAGGTAATACTAGTCCACCAGATACATTAGAAGATGCTGATATAGCTGTTAAAACTATTTTAACGCATAATACAACAAATAATACCATTAAGCTATAATCAGCTATATTTAAGCCAATTATATTACCTCCACTACCCGCAATCACAGAAGCATATTTTTTAAAAAGCATAAACATAATTACTAATAATGGTGTTACATAAAACATTATTTTCTTACCCTTTGTAAGATCCTTCATCTTAACAATAGAGAAAATAAATAGCTTAGCTATTCCTACTCCAATAGGAATCATTAAAAGAATCAATAAATAATATTTCAAAGGTAAAGCGCTAATTTCAAAATATGGTAATAGGCTATGATCATATAATAAATAGCTTATTACAAAGCTAATACCTATCACAACTATACCTTTAATTATCAGTGATGGCTTTAAAACCTTCTTATTCTCCTCAATTAAATGACAAATACCGGCTAACGGTGACATAAACGCAGCCGCAAATCCTGCAGACCCTGCACATGCTTCAACATCCTTATCCTCCGTTTTAAAGATTTTATTAAATATCATACCAATGCTAGTACCAATACTTACAGATGGCCCTTCACTTCCAAGCGAAAATCCACAGAAAAATGCAAATAATGAATTAATAAAAATTAATACCAACATCTTAACCGCAGAAAATCTATACCAGCCCCTATGATATCCTTCTATTTGTGGTATACCACTTCCATAATATCCAGGAAATTTCTTGTTTACACACATAAGCATGAATAAGCATACCAAACTTAATAGAATAGCTACAGCTACCACAATTAGATTAGAGCTCATCAAATGATCAGAATAATGTATTACCAAATGAGCTATATATTGATAAAATGTAATT
>JAZQVB010000268.1:0-4149 GCA_045631605.1 Anaeroplasma sp. | reverse complement strand
CATTTACATTTTTAGAAATAAATATCTTATATATACCATTTTCTAAAATAAATTTATTTTTCTTACAATTAAAATACTTTAAATCATCTAATTTAATGCTTAATAATACCTCCTTCTCCTCACCTTGCTTTAAATAAGCCTTACTAAAGGCCTTAAGCTCACGCTTAGCCTTAAAATCAGGATTAGGAGAATCTACATATATTTGAATAACATCAGAGGCATCATATCCTCCAACATTTTTCACATTAAGCTTAATAAGGATACTATCATTATTAAGCTCATAATTATAATTACTATATTCAAATTCAGAATAGCTTAAGCCATATCCAAACGGATACTGTACTGGTATATTAAAGGTATTATAATATCTATATCCTACAAATATAGACTCCCTATAAACCTCTATTTCGCTATTAGAATATTCATTATAATATGGCACATCCTCTATTTTATTTAGCCATGTTTCAGCTAATCTTCCACTAGGCACTACCTCGCCATTAAGTAATCTTAATACCGCAGTACCACCATTTTGACCAGGTAATCCCATATATAAAATAGATTTTGCGTTTTTAAGAGGCGCTAATGATACGGATGAGCCCGCAAATACAACAGCTGAATAATGAACACCTAATTTATTTAAATCATTAATCATATCTATTTGATTTGAAGGAAGTAATATATCCTTTCTATCTCTTCCTTCAGTTTCATATTCATCAGGTAATCCGATGAATAATACAATCTTATTATAAATAGATAAATCATCTGGTATATTATCAAAATAATCATATTTTACATTATTCAAATTAAACGCGTCCATAGGTGTAGTAACCTTAGTTGGCTCAATCATAGAGCTTCCAGCTCCCTGATATCTCATATGCTTAAACATAGGCCCTAATGCTAGGATACGCTCATCTTTATTTAATGGTAAATATTTATCATCATTTTTAAGTAGCACTGCACAATCACAAGCTAATTCACCCGCAAGAATATTATTTTCTTCAAAATTACAATTATTTTGAGCTTCAAAAAAATATTTATCTACAAGCTTTAATAGCTTTTTTACAGAATAATTTATAGCATCAATACTAATAATTCCATCATCAATACCCTTTTTAAGCTGATATCTACATATTTCTGTATCCCCTGGCATTTCAAGGTCTAAGCCAGCCTTTAGGGCATCACATCTATTATGCATTGCCCCCCAGTCTGTCATAACAACGCCATTATAGCCCCATTCATTAATAAGAGTATTCTTAATTAAATATTTATTATTAGAGCCAAAATCAGAATTAATACTATTATATGATGTCATAACACACGAAGGATTAGCTTCCTTAATAATTCCTTCAAATTGTCGCAAATATATTTCTCTAATAGTTCTAATATCACAGATAGAATCACTCATAAATCTATAATTTTCACTATTATTCAAAGCATAATGCTTAACACAAGCCCCAACATTATTATCCTGTAGGCCTTTTATTTCAGCTATAGCCATATTTCTTGATAATATTGGGTCCTCTGAAAAATATTCAAAATTACGACCACAAAGTGGGTTTCTTTTAATATTTACTCCTGGACCTAAAACTAAGCCTACACCATAATGCTTAGCCTCAGACGCTATTGCGCTACCCAATTTATAAGCATTATCCGAATTAAAGCTAGAGGCCATTGATACAGCTGTAGGAAACGCTGTTGATGGATAACTTTTAGCAAGCCCAAGCTCACCTGCATCACGCTGATATCTTAAGCCGTGTGGCCCATCTGACATCGCTAGGCTAGGAATGCCAGCTTTCGGTATAGGATTTGTATAGAAGAAATCAGTCCCAGCTAGCAATGCTATCTTTTCTTCTATCGTTAATTCATTTAATAATTTATTTATATCCATATAATCACCTTAATATTGGATTAATCATAGCTTTTAACAATAACTGTAGACATATGATCCTTGTCAGGATACATAGTACCATTATTAATATTAAGCATTTCTAATTGCTTACTAATATATGGTCTATTAACAATGAATATTCTTTCCTTACATACAGTTTCTAAAGGATAGGATTCTCCCGTTTTATAATCACATAATCCATATAATATAAATGATCCGCTTTGAGCAATTATTCTTTCATTAATCATACCAACCTTTACATGTCTTGGCTTTAATAAAACCATAGGGTCAAAGAATGTATCATCAAAATATGGAAGCTCATTAGCTATTTCGGCAACAAATCTCTTATAAGCTAAGCAGCCCTTATAAATAGATGGATCATTTTTCTCTATTGCCTCTTTAAACTTTAAATAAAGCTCCTGCTTATAATTAGTTTCTAATACCGCAAGAGATGAAAGTAATGTTACTGCATTTGAATCAGAATATTTAACATTCTTCTTCTCCTCGCTCATTAATATTACCTCACCCATTCCAAAATTCTTATTCTTATAGCTTAACGGCTTATCACATGCCATATATAACGCTACAAGCGGATTAGATGTTGTATCTAATAATCTAGTAGGCATTTTATAATGCTGCATAGTTGTTAGTATCTCAATATATTTTTTATTACTAAGCTCATTATAAAATTGAGTTTTAAAATCCATATACATATATGATTCATTATCAAAATACTTCTTTTTTCTATATAAGGAAGGTATTAACGAATACTTATAATGATAATGCCCTCTAAAAAAATATTCATAATTCTTATATTTATTAGTAAGCTCCTCAATTGTAGTAATATAATCCTGAACATTACCAACTAAATAATTACCATTAGGAAGCTTACATACACTAGCTAATATTTCAAGCACATCTCCGCCAGTTAATAATCCTTCACCATTTAAATCATCTAATGTTAAATATTTAACACTAGGATTCATCCTAGAATTAATCTCAGCGAAAACATAAACATTTTTATTTTCCTTTAAAACCTTATAAATGTTATATTTATTTTCCTTAGTTATGATTAGATTAATAATATTTTCATTATAAACAAAATCAACATTTTTAAGCGTAGTAAGCTCATAATCTATTTTATCTGTTATAAAAAAGGAACCTAATACCTCATCGTAAAAAAACATACCTGTAACAACGTGCTCATCACATATAAGCTCATATGTTTTCATAAAAACACCACCATTCAAATTTATAATAGCTCTTAATATGCCAATTATACCATACTTTAAAGAAAAAGAAAAGAAACTACTATTTAGTAGTCTCATTTCAAATACCTCTTACATGAAGAAATTTGTTTAGAAAATGTAATACCCTTACTCCACTTAATATATTTATCAAGCTCATTAAGAGGAACAAACAATCTTTCCTCACTTTCCCATAATGTATTAAATTCTAAAACCTCATCAGCGTACGCAAAATATCTCATTTGATAATAAATCTCACCATTATCATGAACCTCAACAGCTCCTAAATATTTAGCATCCTTAACCTTAACACAGGCCTCCTCCATTACCTCACGCTTCAAAGCATCTAATGGAGCCTCACCCACCTCAGGATGCCCACCAGGTACAGTCCATCTACCATTCACCTTAACAATCAGCAATTCATTTTTATCATTGAAAATATAACCACTAGATTGTCTATATTCCTCATTCATTAATATAAATCCTTCACACCAGCGTATTTTAAGATTATCATTTAATATTTCAAAATCCATATTTCCCACCTCAATTATAAAATAGCACAATATTTTATTATTTCAATCACCTATACGTTTTTATTATATAATTATCCCTTTTCACATAGACATCAATATTACCAGCATTATATGTTATATATGTATTAGATATATCCTCTAATCTTTTTAAAACTTCACTACTAGGATGATTATATCTATTATTTTTACCAACAGATATAATAGAGTCATTAGGATTACAATATTTTATAAAGCTTGTATTAGATGATGTATCAGCACCATGATGTGCTACCTTTAAAATGTCAGCTTTTAAATCTATACCATATTTATTTATTAAATCATCCTCTACACTAATTGAAATATCACCAGTAAATAAAATGCTTGTATTATAAATATTAACCCTCATTACTAATGAATTATCGTTATTATCATTATAATTCCTTAATGGTGATAAAATATCGAAATAACAATTTCCTATTGTAATAGAATTTAAATAATCAAC
>JAZQVB010000267.1:0-1065 GCA_045631605.1 Anaeroplasma sp. | reverse complement strand
GGCTAAATATATTGTAACCTTTGATGCTGATGGGCAGCATGAGATAACTGATATTCCGAAGGTTTGCAAGCCTTTAGTTGATGGGGATGCAGATGTTGTAATAGGTGCAAGGCCATTTGAAGACATGCCACTAAGTAAAAGTTTTGCTAATTATATTATGAATGCTTTAACTTTCATATTTTATGGAAGAAATGTTAAGGATTCACAATCAGGCCTTAGAGCATTTACAGCTCATGCAGCTGATGCAATAAACATCGTTTCAAGAGGATATGGTGTATCATCTGAATTCATTAAGGAGATAAGCGATAAGAATCTTAGATTGGCTGAAGTTACAATCACTACAATATATACTCCTGAAACCCAGAATAAGGGGACCGATGCGATTGTCGGATTGAGAATATTAACTAAGATGGTGATTGATTTATTTAGATTATAATTGATGGGAAGTGTTATTATTATAGGTCCATTTCGTACATATCAAGTTTTATTAATCATTGCAACTATAATAGTCATTATATTCTTCTATAGGAGATTAAGAGTTAAGAAAATCACTCCTGCTACATTTGTACTGTGGATTTTAGTCTGTATATTGGTTAATTTCTTTGCTTTTGCTCCTAAATTAAGTGATCCTCTTGCAGGATTCTTTGGTTTTGGTAGAGGATTAGATCTATTGCTTGTTTTCGGATATGCGCTTCTTGTTTATGCTATATTCAGATTATATGTTAAAATCGATGAGATAAATAGAAACTTAACTGATTTGGTTAGAGCATTAGCTATAAAAGATGAAATTAAATTGGAAGATATTCTTGATGAAGAGGATTAATTCCTCATTTTATATTATGGGGATTAAATTCCTCATTTATTAATTATTGTAATTTTAATATTTTTAAATAATATTTTTTAGATTTATTGTTAATGAATATCTGTTTATTTTGTAATTCTATTCATTCTATCTAAATGTTAAATGTAAAAAATACTATTTTTTTTATGAATTAAATTACTTAAAAAGTGTTTAAAGATTTTAAGTTTAAGTAAGGTTATATTATGTTATTATATTTTAGAGGA
>JAZQVB010000266.1:0-1204 GCA_045631605.1 Anaeroplasma sp. | reverse complement strand
CCATTTGTATCATATGTAATTGATGTACCATTATCATTAGTTAAGAATCCTCTATTATTATAGCTATATGTCTTTGTTCCGAATTTAGTATCTGTAATCTTTGTTACATTATATTTATAGTTAGTATTACCATAAGTATATGTCCTTGTTGTTAAGTTTGTTTGAGATGGTCCTTTTTTAATTATCTCTTGTGTAGCCTTAGCTGATGATGCATTATATGTAATGTTATTTGATAATACTCCTTGTCCATTATGGTTTACACTTGATTTTACTAATCGCTTTAAATCATCAATTTCATTTGTTTTATTAACTACCTTTAATGAATCCTTAAGCGTATTAATATTACTATTATATGTATTTGATACTGCCATCATTTCTATTTGCCCATTAAATGCTTGAGAATAAATATTATTATTACCGATAATTGTTGTCATATTACCTAAGGTAGATCCAATATTATATGTACCTGATGATATAGATGTATTTACTGTTACTCTAATTTGAGCTGTTGTATTTGATACTAGATAGCTAAAGCCGATAAAGCTCCATTGCTCTTTGTTTACTGTTTTACCTGTACTTACAGTTTTATTACCAATGTAATATACTAGCTTAGAGCTACTATCAATATATAAGCCAACCATAACATTGTTTGAATCATATCCTTCAAATAATGTTTGTTTTTTAGATACATTATATGGATATACCATCATTCCAATTGTAAATTCATTACTGTTATTAAATTTATATGCTAATTTCAAATAGCTTGTATCTAATACATATCTTTTAATATTATTGTTATATGGATAAATATAAACATTATCTAAAACATCATCATTTTTTGCTTCATATAGAACTGGCTTTAAACCTGATATAGAATTAGGGGTTCCATGAAGTGGATACAACTCATATCCTGGGATTTCTTTATAAATATTTGATACCTGATTATCAAAAGAACTAGAACTATCCACTTGTACATTGTCTGTCGTATCATCCAAATTAGTATTAACTGCTAAAATAGTTTTATTTGAATTATTAAATCCTTCAATGATTTTATGATTCTTAACATTTCTTGAAATAACAATATCTTTATCGTTATCATTATATTTATAATTAACACTATTTCCTTCATTATCAGATACACTAGTTACTCTATCATATTTATCATATGAATATGTAGTTGTAATATTTGATAATATATTAACAA
>JAZQVB010000265.1:0-4931 GCA_045631605.1 Anaeroplasma sp. | reverse complement strand
GCTTATAAATATCATTTAAAATCTTATTTATATATTTTTCTTCTATATCTAAAACATTTACTGTTTTATAAATAAAAATAAAGGGATTATCAGCCTCTATTGAATATTTAATATATTCACATCTCACTAATATCCCTCCTTTTCTTATGCTTCCTTAGCTAATCCTAGCATTGTAAGCTTTATTTCGCTTGCGGCTACAACTGTACCTCTTGTTGCGTACACGCCAACATACATATATTTTGAATCTCTTGCGGCAAGATCAAAATCAAAATAATTTTTTTCATATACCTTACCCATATATGAAACCTTAACTGTAATTAATTGACCTAATCTCTTAATATAGCATACTGCCTCATCGCCCTCACTATATAGCTCATCAACAACATATTCCTTGTTTTGTTCTGTAGTTGATTCTCTTGAAAATATAATATAGGTAGATGCATCAGCTGTAATAAATCCTGCAGATACATAGTTAGTCGCAACAACATGCTTTTCAACATCCTGATTTATATAGCAATCATCTCTAAGCATTATACCAAAGCCTGTTTGTTTAGTTTTGTTACATTTTAAAACCTTTAGCACAGCTCTTATTTTAAAATTTCGTGTTAAATCAATTTGTGTAAATGCATAGGCAATGGCATCTGTAGATGCATGCATACGTCCATATAGTGTGTCTCCTGCTTGACCTACTATTAGGGTATTATCCTTTTCAGTAGCTATTAATCCAGCCTCAGGCTGTGATGGTATAATACCAAAATCACCAAATGCTGTACCATACCAATTGCTTGATGTACATTTAAATCTATCAATAGGCTGATAATTTATTAAATCTGGTGATACATAATCAATGTACTTATATTCTGGATTTACTATTAAATCTGTATCAATTTCAGGCTTTATTAATTCCTTTAAATATTCCTTCAGGCCTGAATTTGTATTAGATATTCCTAAGGCAAATAAATATGCAGTATACCTAGCTCCAAATATATTTAAATGAGCCTTATCTACTGATTTAACATCTGCACTAATGCAATCATTTATCTTTATCGCGGCAGTCATTGCATGATGATAGCATGCCTTTTCATACCCAAGCGATAAAAATAATTCCTTTGTAGGAGTAGTTAAATCAATTCCTACAATATCTAGGCTTGCTGCTAAATCTAATATAGCCTTTCTATAATCACCATTATTAGTGATATGACCAGAATTACCGCTAAAATCTAAATTCTTATCTAATCTAACGATTGGTGTAGCTAATATAGGAGTTGCTCCCTTATCCTGCGCCATTTTAATATATTTATTATATAAAACATATTTTATTGATAATGGATTATCTATATCTAAATTAGCACTTGAAAATCTTATATAGTCATCATCCTTTTCATCATTATGTCCAAAGCCAATTAATAAATAATCACCTTTTTCAATAAAATTACAAAGGAATTTATAATTATCCTCTAATAAATAGCTTCTTGAGCTTCTACCTGATAAGGCTAAATTAATAACCTCTATATCAAAATAAGAATCTAGCATTGTTGCATACCCATATCTTGGATAATAATAGCTGATATCATTAAATTTTGATAGGGTTGAGTCACCAACAACAAATAATCTAGGCATATTTTATTCCTCGCTTAATGGATTCTTTCCAGATATAAAATAATTTAATGTAGGTATAGCTATTATAATTAAAATATCAGTAACTATTTTAGCTGCCACTATATTACTAAATAATAAATTTAAACCAAATATTAATAAAACATTTAATGCGATTACAATAGCTGCGTTAACGAAATATCTTAAAACTCTATTTTTAAATTTAAATGTTTTATTATTACCTAAAATTAGACCGTAATGATTTAATAGCATATTAAATATTAACGCTACTATAGATGATGTAAGTGTAGCAGCAATTAAATCAGCACCTGGATTTAATGCTGAATTCTTATATCCTAAATAATACCCAGCAAATAATAATGCTTCTATTAATAAAGTAATAATTAATGTCCATGAATACTTTAATACTACACTACAAATTCTAGTAAAATCTCTTACTGGTCTAAAATGAGAACCAGAATTATTATTAATATAAATTGTTTCAATCGCAATTTCATTAATTTCAATATTACCTCGTGCACATAGAGCTAGCATGTCCATTTCGTATTCATATCTATTACCCTTAATCTCAAGCATAAAATCTAATAAATCACTACCAAAGGCTCTTAATCCTGTTTGTGTATCATTTAAATGCTGACGATTACATAATTGAAGTAATAACCTTGCAACATCATTCCCAAATCTAGATCTAGCTGGAATTTCACAATCAAACTTTCTGCTTCCTAATACTAATCCCTTATTAAATTTTTTATAGAATTGATATACTCTATAAATATCCTCAGGCTTGTGCTGACCATCACTGTCAGCTGTAACAATAACGTGATTGCCACCAATTTCCTTAATATATTTAAATGCTGTTTTTAGGGCAGCTCCCTTACCCCTATTAACCTCATGCTCTAATAAAATAACATTATCTAATGACTTAGCCTCACTAAACAAATCATCCTTACCCTTTGAGCCATCATTAACAACTATCATTTTAAAATCTGTAAAATAATTATTTAGCTTATTTATAAGCTCTATCATTAAATAATCAGGCTCATAAGCCGGTATTACAACAATTAATTCATTCATAAAAAAAACACCTCGCACATATAAAATATTATAGCAAATATTGTTTTTTTTTACAATTTAATATCGAATTATTAATCATTGATTTACAAATAAAAAAATTCGATGTAAAATATATATATTAAAACGAAAGGAGACTTTTATATGTACGATGAAAAAGTAGAAATCTACGAAGAGGATAATTTTGAGGAAGGGCCTAAGGATTCTGGACCTTGGAAGGTATTTGCCATCATTGGTATGATTCTTGGAATAGTATCTATAGTATTAGCATTCATTTCTATATGTAGTGCATTTGCTGCAGATTACGATGGATATGCATCTTATATGTATATGTATGGTGATGACTATGCAGCTAGTTATACTGCAATATTTACATTCTTTGCAGTTCCAGTATACGCAATAAGCTTTGCATTTACTACTGGTATTCCAGGATTAGTTTTATCTATATTAGGTAAAAAATCAATTAACAACAAAGGCAAGGCTGTTGTAGGTATTATTTTATCACCTATTGGTTTAGCTTTAGCTGGTCTTGCTTACATTATTTTAATTGCATTAATGGTTTCATCTCTAATGTAACCAAATGAAGACTTCGGTCTTCTTTTTCTTTATTTATTAGAAAATTATTTGAAAAATTTTCAGATATAATGTAATATTATATTGTTATTAATTTAGGAGGTAGACTATGACACCACTTCAAATTACACTATTAATTATTGGTATAGTTTTATTTATATTATTATCTTTACTATTACCACCATTTTTTATCGCAAAAAACGTATACAAGGATCAGCTTGTAAGAACATCTAAGGATAAATGGGGTAGAACATGCTCAGCTCCAGATAATGAGGAGCAGGTAAGAATGTATAAAATAGGTGAGGAATGGGCAAGCGAAAATATGAATTACGCAATTGATGTTGAAGTAACATCATATGATAATTTACATTTAGTTGGCCAATATTTTGATTTCGGATTCGATAAAGCTTGTATCATAATTCAAGGAAGAACTGAATCATATTTATATTCTCACTATTATGCAAAGCCTTATAAGGATATTGGCTATAATGTATTAGTTATCGATTCACGTGCTCATGGCTTAAGTGAAGGAAAATACAATTGCGTAGGCTTAAAGGAATATAACGATATCTTAGCTTGGGGTAATTTACTTCATACAAAATTTAATATGAACCACATAATTTTACACGGTATTTGTATCGGTGCTGCAACAGCAATGTATACAATTACAAGTGAAAATTGTCCTGATTATTATAAGGGTATTGTTGTTGATGGAATGTATACAACATTCTATGAAACATTTAGAACTCATATGATAGCAATTAAAAGACCAGTATTCCCATTCGCTTTATATGTAATGCTATATATTAAGCTATATGGTGGCGTAAATGCGTTAACTAATGGTCCAATCAAATCAATTAAAAAGCTAAATAAGCCACTTTTAATGATTCACAGTAAGCAAGACATCTTTTCCTTACCACCAAAGGCAGAATTACTTTATAGCTTATGTAATTCACCAAAGCGAATTGAATGGTTTGAAATCGGTGGACATTCACATGTAAGAATTAATAATCAAGAAAAATACGACCAAGCTATCGCAAGCTTTGTTAAGGAGTTTATAAATGAGTAAGGTTGCATTTATGACTATGGATGTTGAATCCATGTATGATGCAGTTTGTATTAAAAGATATGGCATAGAATATAATAGTCGTTATAGCTGTGAGGAGGCTATCAACGACTATCTTAATTTATTAGATGAATTTAACATAAAAGGCACGTTTTTCACATTAGCTTCTTCTTTAGATAAGGCTAAGCCTATCTTGAATATGGCTGTTGAAAAAGGGCATGAAATTGCGTTACATGGCTTAAATCATGATTCGCCATTGGCTATGAGTAAAAACGAATTTATCAAAAACATATCAAAGGCTAAGCATAAGCTTGAGCACGAATTAAATATTAAAATTAAAGGCTATCGAGCTCCTTGCTTTGGTATAAATGATGATTTAGTCACTGCATTAAAGGATTTAGGATTCAAATATGATTCTTCTAATTTAAATTTCAATCTAGCACATGATTCAGGCTCAATAGATTTATCAGCATATAATCAAAAAAATGATTTAGTTTATAAGGATAATGAATTTTATGAATTTAATCCAGCCTTATTAAAATTTAAAACCAGATATTTACCTATATCTGGTGGTGGATATTTAAGATTAATACCTTGGATATTC
>JAZQVB010000264.1:0-1355 GCA_045631605.1 Anaeroplasma sp. | reverse complement strand
ATTCCAAATAGCAGTCATCTAATCAGAAACTTTCTGAGCAGTTGTTCCAGTTACATTGGCCATTTTAATAGTGGTTTCAGTTCGTGCTTTTACTTCAGCATCACTTAAACCCTACTGATAGTAAATTAAAGATGCCTTTGTATAATCTGTTGTAGTGGCGCTTAAACTCTTAGCCGCTTTATTTGCCTATTGAGCAAATTTAGCCATCTAATCACTAGATGCGCCAGTAACGATTCTAATATCATTTAAAGAACGGTCTAAATCTTTGGCATAACCTATTGCTTGTTGCATGCCTCCGATAATTCCATGAATTACACTTGAGCTCAATTGCCAACCAGCAGTTCTCTTTAAATTGCCCCATGCAGTATCTAATAATTTATTTGTGCGTTTTAATGGAATTTCAGATTTTGCAATGGAATTCGCAAGTCCTAAAAAAGCATTTTTACCCTATGGACCTAAAGCAATTAAGGACTGCTGAAATGCTGCTAATTGTTTTCCATCTCGTCCTAAAGACTAAGCAAATTTTGAAAAATCTAAATTACCAGTATTAACATTTGTTGCAGCTTTTAAGTGCGACTATAGTTGCATAGCTGCACTTGATGCTTCTTTTATTTGCTATCCAACAGCACCAATCTAATTCTATCTTCCGGATTTAAGACCTATATTAGATACGGCCTACAGCTGTTGTTGTAAATTCGCCAATTCGGCTTTTGCTGTTTCTGTCTGTAAATTTAATTTTAAGTCCAATTGACCATTTACTTTAATATTATTTCCAGCCATTTAGATACTCCTTTCTCTCAATATAAAAATTAAAAGGCTGTGAGAACAATCTTCTCACAGCCCTTGATTATTCCTAAATAATTTCAAAGCTAAAATAAATAAATGTTTTTAATTAGCCCAATTTAGTCATGACATCTTTTAGTAAGGTCATATTATTGGGGTCAGCTAACTTATTATAAATATCTGTTGCATCTAAATTCATATTATTATACTGAGTATTAATGGTATCTAAAATGCCATAAATGGAATTAAAATAATCATAGAAAGAATGAATTGATTTATCAATATATGATAAAAAATCATTATAATCATCTTGATTCAATTCATTATAAATTAATTTCCACAAGCCAGAGCCCATAATTAAATCATACAATTTACCAATATCTTCTTTTTGTTTTTCAGTAAAATTAATATTAGTGTAGGCTTGAATTCCAAGAATAACAGTGTAAACTTCTACCTGCATTGGATTAATAAATCTGGCAGAACCATCACCTAAAGAATAATTTAAAATATTAGATGCGATTGTTGCCTTATCATTAATTGATAAATATTGTTTAATTTCAATAATCTAACCA
>JAZQVB010000263.1:0-4341 GCA_045631605.1 Anaeroplasma sp. | reverse complement strand
TACTACTTTTTTTATATTGTACCTTTTGTTTTTGTTTTTTTCAGTATTGATAAATAATTTTTAAAAATATTTATAATTTTCATATCTTTCATAAATTTTATTTATCACTTTTAGAAATATAAAAGAAAAATGCTAGCAAACACTAGCATTTTTCTCTATTCATCTATAACATCTGTTGATGTATCATTAGGATCAAAAAATTGGTGTAATTCCTCTGATACGCTTAGCTCCTCATATCTTTTTCTCATAGCTTCATAATTTTGCAGGACTACTTCCTCTTTTGCTTTAGCTAATTCCATTATTTCATCATAATTATCAATTAAATGATTAACTATTCTTTGTTCTAACTTACCAGCCTTAGCATCAGAATTTAAAATATCCTTTATTTTATCGCTTGAAAATCCAGCCTTATAGCTTCTTTTACAATATAAGGCACTTGCGATATCCGCAATAGCAATAATTTTGTCTCCTATACTTAAATCAACTGCCCTTAGACCTCTAGGATATCCGCTACCATCTAGCTTTTCGTGATGGTTGCAGGCAATATCTACAATTTTATATGAAAAGCTGTTTTCCAAAATATCCTTTGTATAGTTAACATGTCTTTTCATTTCCTTAAATTGCTCATTATCTAGCTTACCTGGAAAGCATAGAATACTTATAGGTACTCTAATTTTACCTATATCATGGACTAATGCTGCTAAATAAATTTCTTCAACCATCGCTGGTGTTAGCTTTGATAATTTAGCAAGTTCTGCCGCAATTACTGCGGTTGTTACTGTATGAGCTAATGTTTCATGGTTGTGGAATTCAAAGGCGAAATTTGTTGTATCAATAAGGCCTAACAGCTCTTCATCAGTAAATCCTGATTTTGATATGTAGCTTGATGTTTCATATATAAATAATGAATTTCTTTCATTTAAGCGTTCTAAAATATCCTCTTGTTCCTTAAGTAATTTTAAAACCTTTTTTACTTGTTCCGGATGAAATATACCTCTTTGGTCGTTTTTAATTAGCTTTACAATCTCATCATATGTATATTCCTGATAGTTGTACATTATAATTTGATTAATTAATGTCATTAATAATCCAAAATGATAATCCTCGTTATCATAATCCTCTATATATTTTGCTTTATAAAATAATAGTGGTCTTGCGAAATTTCCTAAAGGAGAGCAATATTTTAAAAATGTATAGCTAGATGCCGCTGCTAGGGCATGATTGTTTTTAGGAACGATTTGATCGTGATAATATACACCTATATCCTTTAAAAGGCATAGTAATACTAATCTAGATCCCTTTTGTTCATCTATGTTGTATTTGTCACAATATCTTTTCATAACAAATCCAACCCTCATGCCACTATCGGTATAGCCTCTATTTATTTCATTTAAAACCTTGCGCAAATATTTAAGAACTGTGTTACTGTTATAATTAAAATGCTCCATACAAAATCTCCTTAAAGACTAAGATTATCTCCATTAATAACTATTTTACCATAAAGTGATAAAAATAACACTGCATCATCAAGCTTTTTCTTAGCACCTTCAGTTACTCTTTCATATCCTAATAGCTCTACAAGCTTTTTGTAGCATTCCTTACGAGTTAATGTTACTGCATATTTTAAAATTGTATAAATTCCATCCATTAGCTCCTCTACAGGGATTTCATCGATAGATCTATCAGAATCTAATCTTAGCTTAACAACATCCTTATATTCAGTCCAGTATACTCTTGATTTATTAATTACATCATCTGGCATATTATTTGCTATAAAGTTTCTTACAGCACTTGTTATACTCTTGTTTCCTAATACATTGGCTACCTTTCTATATAAATATTCCTCTGTAATAGGCTGCTCCTTTGAGATAAGATATTTAATTAAATCTTCTCCTGTATTATCTAATAAATATTCCTGAAGCTCTTCTATTGAGGCACCCTCATACTTATCAAACATATCCTTTAATGATTTACTACTAGTGTCCTCTGTTAGGAATGTTTTTTCTTCCTCTGGCTCTTCTGTTTCCTCAACGTGATTACTCTTTAAAAACGCTAATAGCTTATCCTTTTCGTGATTATAATTATTAAACCAAGCTGGGGCATAAACCTTATAATATCTCCAGCCTTGTCTTTTAATTAATAGCTCCTCTAAACGATTTTGCTCAGTAGTGTTTTTAGTTAAATTATCCTTTGTATCAACCATAATTGCCGCAAGGAATGTATTAGATTCCTTCTTTTTTACAGCTAGGCTGATTTTAAATGATGATGCCCCAAAGTTTGTTAATACATCGTAATTATTATTTTCTAAAAGATTTTTTATTTTATTAATTACTCCGTTTTCGCTTTCTATGCTATTCTTTTGAGTTACTACATTTTCACAGAATTTTAAATATTCATATAATAATTGGCACCCAAGTGATTCGGATGGCTTAATATCTAAATATCTTATTGATGAAACAACAGTTACATTATATTTAGCTCTTGTTATCGCAACATTTAACCTTCTTTCGCCACCTAAATTATTAAGTGGGCCAAATCTTTGGTAGAATTTACCATCTGAGTTATAGCCATAACAAATACTAAAAATTATTCTATCTCTTTCATCACCTTGAACCGTTTCAAGGTTTTTAACAAAGAACGGCTCTACAGCATCCTCTTTAAAATATTCTCTTAATTCGGGATGTCTTGATAACTCTATTTCTATCATTTCCTCAATTAGCTCAGCCTGTACCTTAGAAAAGGCTACAACACCTAATGATTGAGTAGATGTTTTGTAATGGTCAAATACCATTTGACAAATTTCTCTAGCCTCTATAACATTTGTTCTTGTACTAGCGTTATAACGCCCCTCGTTTAAGTAAATAAAATCTATACCAAATCCTTTTTTATGTGGGCTTGCTTGAGGGATTGTAATTAATGAATCATCATAGAAATGCTTATTTGAGAATGTAATTAATTCCTCGCTTCTGCTTCTATAATGCCAACGTAATGTTTTGGTTTTGAAGCAAACAGATGCCATATCTAAAATAGATTCACACTCATCCTCTTCCTCTAAAGCATCTGCATTGTCATTAGATGCACCAAAGAAGTTTGATGGTGGCATTTGCTTAGAGTCACCAATAATAATACATTGCTTACCTCTATAAATTGATCCTAATGCGTCCCAAGCGAAGATTTGTGATGCTTCGTCAAATATTACACAATCGAAAATGTCATTATCACTTGATAAATATGTAGAAACCGATAAAGGTGACATTAGGAAAACAGGCTTAATATCTAACACAAATTTAAATAATGTATCTAATAGCTGTCTAATAGGCTTTTGTCTTTTTATTTTGTTATGCTCATGAGATAAAATACCAAAGGCAGATGATGATGAGATTACATCATCTGGTCTTTTGCTTGAGTTTTTAGAAATAATTATATCCCTATTAATTTTTAGAATCTTTTCATCTAGCCTTGCAAATTCGCTTACCTTATTATCAAATTGATCTGCAGAGAATCGTCTTAATAATGGCTCTCTATTAAAGCATTCTAATACCTTGCTCTTTAAAAATTCCTTTTGGAATTGTAAAGCTAGATTCTTTAATTCTAATTTTTGTGAAAGGTAATGATCTAAATAATCTAATTGATTATATCCTTCTATTTCCTTAACCTCTTCTGTAACTAAATAATAAATTCCTAGCTTATCTACATTCAGGTAAGCACCCTTTAGCTTTGAGGATGCTAGCTCAATTGAGCAATTATAAAGATTTAATTTATTATGGTCTATTCTTTGGCTAAGCTTATTTAATATAATATCCTCAGATTGATAATTTTTGTAGGATATTACACAATCAATGGCATTATTTAGCTTTTTAAAGTCTATTTCATTAAATCTATACTTTTCGGTTTGTTTTAAATCCTCTTGAATAATGATTAAATCCTTAGAGCCTATTAGCTTTTCAATTTTATTTAAATTTAATGAAATTTCCTTACTAATATTTCTATAATTTATACACTTTTCTATCTCATAAACCATTTGATCATATTTAGTTTTTGAGCTTCTATATTGCAAGATAATGTTTTTGTACGATTTATATCTTGAATCAAACATTCTAGCTACAAATGAGGTTTTTAATTTAATATATCTATAAATTTCATCTAGTGGTTCTTTTAAAATTTCCTCGTTATAACAGGAAATATTAGGTAAGCTATTCTTTAAATCATAATATTTATCAATTAATTTGATTAAATATTCTCTATCCTTTTTAACAAAATAAACATTTGATTTAATATTAATTTTGTTTACCTCTTCAACAAATTCAATCGCATCATAAAAATCATTAATTGAATTTACTT
>JAZQVB010000262.1:0-8709 GCA_045631605.1 Anaeroplasma sp. | reverse complement strand
ATCTACACCAATATCTGCCATAATAAAAATTTCCTCTAATTCATCGAATAAATTATCATCAATTTTATTACTTTTTGATAATATCTCTTTTAATGTAGATAATGCACCTTCTCTAGTTTTATGAAGACCAAGCTTATATTTTTTACTTTTTTTATCTTTTCTTTTAAATAAGTCAAAAAATCCCATCAAAATCACTCCATATTCTATAGTATTATAGCATAAAGTACAACGTTTAGCAAAATAAAAATAGGCATAAGCCTATTTATTGTTTATTAATTTATTATATTCCTCAATGCTAATAATATTTTTACATTTTGGATAATTATTACAAGCATAGAATTCCTTACCAGAATTTCTACCCTTACTTGCCTGTCTTAAAACGAAATGACCCTTATTACATTTAACACATATAATCTTTACTTCATTTTCTAGTGGCTTTACAGCCTCTAGCTCAGTATTAGACTCACAATGCTTCATACAGAATAAATTACCATTATTATCCTTAAGCATTATAGTACCACAATTATGACATACCTCACTTGTTGGCTCACCCTCAAGGATTGTTTTACATTTTGGATAATTACTACAAGCATAGAAATAATTACCCTTATTTTTACCGCGAGATGCTAACTTACGAACAATATGACCTTTATTACAGTTTGGACACACAATTTCTATTGGTTTATCAGCTTCACATTTTTTAGAGCAGTATAGCTCACCATCAGCGTTCTTAAGCATAATACTACCACAGTTAGGGCATATCTCATTTGTTGGTAAATCATTAAATAATGTTTTACATTTTGGATAATTATCACATGCATAGAATACTGCACCCTTATTTTTACCAGTTTTAGCAGTTCTTTTTACTAAATGCTTCTTACCACATTCAGGACAAATTACACCAGTATCATTATCCTCAACTTCCTCTTCCTTCTTAATATATTTACAAGAAGGATAATTACTACAAGCTGTAAATTCACCATATTTACCTAATCTTATAACAAGATGAGAGCCACATTGTGGACATACCTCTTCAGTAATAATAGGATATTTACCATCCATATTTTCCTTAGCATTATCAAATAATGGAACAAATCCATTGTAGAATTTCTCTAATTCTTCAAGCTTATTCTTTTCACCCTTAGCAATTTCATCTAAAGCAGTTTCCATATTAGCTGTATATTTAACGTTAATAATTTCAGAGAAATATTCTAAAAGCTTTTCAGTTGTAAGCATACCTTGATTTGTTGGAATTAATGATTTCTTTTCAACATCAATATAAGATCTATCCTTAAGTGTTTGAATAGTTTGAGCATATGTTGAAGGTCTACCAATTCCTAATTCTTCCATATCCTTAATTAAGCTTGCCTCTGTATATCTACTCTTTGGTTGAGTTTGCTTATCTAGGATATTGATTTCAGCTGCGTTAAAAGATTCACCTAAATTAAATATAGGTAATAAATCATTACTATCAGCATCCTCTTTGCCATACACCTTTAAATAACCATCAAATACTAACTGTGATCCTGTTGCAGCCCAAACTGAATCAGTATTTGTGAACTCAATTTTAGTAGAATTATATACTGACGCACTCATTAAAGATGCTAAGGATCTATTATAAATTAATTTATATAGCTTATATTCATCATCTGTCAAATAGCCCTTAATTGAATCAGGTGTTCTAAGAACTGATGTAGGTCTAATACCTTCATGAGCATCTTGAGCATTCTTTTGAACCTTATTTTTGATTCCGCCAAGGTATTTGTTACCGTATGTCTTTAAAATATAATCAGAAGCTGATGCAACAAAACTATCTGCAAGTCTAGTTGAGTCAGTACGCATATAAGTGATAAGTCCCACTGTTTCAGTACCAACATTTTTACCTTCATATAGGCCTTGAGCAATTCTCATAGTTCTTGTCGGCGAGAAGCCTAGCTTATTAGATGCATCCTGTTGTAATGTAGATGTTGTAAATGTTGGTTGAGAATTTCTCTTAACCTGCTTGCTAGTTATATTAGATACTGTAAATGACATTAATCTGCGTTTAAGATTTTCTAATATGCTTCTATCTAAAATTCTATTCTTTGTATCTATTACTTGATCATTAATATGTGTTAGCTTTAATTTAAAAGTTTTAAAGCAAGCTTCCATTTCATAAAAATCAGTTGGAATAAATGCTAAAATTTCACGTTCAAGATTAACTATTAGCATTAACGCAACGCTTTGAACGCGCCCAGCACTCTTACTTCCTAGCTTCTTTTGTAATAGCTTAGAAAGCTTAAATCCTAGAATTCTATCAATCATTCTTCTAGCCTCTTGGCTATCAACCATCTTTATATTAATAGGATGAGGATTTGATAATGCATTATTAACTGCATCCTTAGTTATTTCATGGAATTCAATTCTATTATCTAAATTCAAATCTAATCCTAATAAATTAGCTAAATGATAAGCTATTGCCTCACCCTCACGGTCTGGGTCGGTTGCAAGTAAAACCTTTTTACCCTTACAAGCCCTAATTAAGGATTGTGTTAATGCTTCCTTATCCTTCATAACCTTATAAACTGGTATAAATCCATTAGGAATATCAATACCTAATCCATCCTTACCAGATGTCGCAAGATCACAAATATGACCCTTACTTGATAAAACTGTATAGCCCTTACCAAGGTATGATTCAATAGTTTTTGATTTACTTGGAGATTCAACAATAATTACTGTATTCATATTATTTCTCCTTTCCTGTTTGCAATTTCATATATTAGTGCAAAAACATTAATATGTCAAGCGAAAAAACAAAACAATTTTCATTAATTTTCTTCTTATTTTCATCCTTATTATATATATAATAAGAGGGTTTTAGAACGCAAAATAAAGATGTGAAGAATTTACTCCACATCTTTAATTATATTATTATTAAGCTTGCAGCCCTTTATTTTAATATATTTATATAAAGGATCTCCTTGATGCATTTGTATAAGGCTACAATCAATATCTCCATACAAATTACAATTATTTAAAATAAGCCTTGGATAAACTGGCATAGGTGGTGTACCTGGAAACCAAGCACGACCTAAATATGATTTTACATTATCTAATGCATAAAAATTACATTTATCAAATTCTAATCCATTATCATGAATTACAAGAGTTGATGGAGCTGTAAAGTAAGCCATACCAGCTATATTTTTAGCATATAAATTACAATTGATAAATTTACAATCAGCACTACCAAATATAAAATCAATATCTCCCTCTATATGTGAGTCTTCAATTATATTATTATAACCATAATCTACATATAAGGTATCCTGATCAGATATAAATTTACAATTTTTAATTCTTAAGCCTGATGATTCAGATTTAAAGGCAACAGCCTGACCACCATTAATTCCAACAGTTCTTTTATGGCTATTTTTAAATATTATACCTTCAGCCTTAAAGTTTACTGCTTCTTCTGCAACTGTAAATGTTGCACTACCTGTTGTACCGTACTTTTTAATTCCATCTCCACCTAAGTTTTGTGGAATTATTCTAGCATGATAGTCATCATACTCAATAGTTGAATTATTTGTACCAATGATAGTTAAATTACTTGTTGTAATTTTAATTTTTTCAAAATATACCTTATCCTCTAATATAATAACATCATTTTCATGAGCGATGAACAATGCCTCATACAAACTCATTTTCTCTTTATTTAAATCAATAATCATCTAAATATTACTCCTGTAAATTGTCTTTCAATATAAGAATATACATCGCTTCCTAAATATTTATAAACCTCAGACCATGAATTTTCACTATTAATAATCTTAGTTGGGTTATAAGCATCAATTGCAAGTATATCCCCCCAACCTTCATAATCATTTGTAATATCATCAAATACTGATTTAACAGTAGGACAATATCCTACAAAATCAGCATTCGCATATGCATTTTCAAATTCAATCATAAAATTAATAAATTCACATGCTAAATCATAGTTAGTACAAGTATTAGGGATAACCATGCCATCAAAAAATACATTATTATGTGATTTAGGTGCATAAATAGAGTATGATTCAACATTAGATATCTCTACATCATCACCCTCTGCCTCTACATCTGCATAATAAGCATCAAAGAAATCACCTGAATATACTAAAGCTAAATCAATTTTACCAGCTGATAAATCTAGTTTTAAATCATCAGTTCCCCATTGATAAAAATCTGTTTCTTTTAATAAATTCATTGCAGAATCTATTTCTTTTTTATCAGTAGTATTTAATGAATATCCTAAATATAGCTCTGCAGCTGCAAGTGCATCTCTAGATGCTGAATACATGGCTACTCGACAGCCATCAGGTAAGATATCTTTATTAAATAATACCTCCCACTCATATTCAGCAATTATTTCCTCAAGCTCTGGATATTTTTTAGTACTATACATAATCCCTAATGAGCCCCAAAAATAAGGAATATAATATCCACTATAATGACTACAATTACTACTATTCATTAAACCTTGAAGCTCAGGTACAAACATATCATCATAATAACTTGATAATTTTGAATAATCAATTTTCATTAATAGGCCTTCTGAACACATTTGGTCTATCATATAGTCACTTGGTACTACTAAATCATATTCTGCGGTTTTATTAATAACCTTTGAGTACATTGATTCATTTGAATCAGTTGTTGAAACCTTAACGTTACAGTCAAATTTTTCTTCAAAGGCCATAATTAATTCATCAGAGATATAATCTCCCCAGTTTAAAATTAATAAATCACAGCCTTTTCCGCTACAGCTTGATAAGGTAAATATAAAAATAAATATTAAAAGTGTATAAAACAATTTTTTCATTTTTTTACACCTCTTCTTTTTGAAGATAATAATTGATATCCAATAATTGCTGAGAATGTAACAATTAATAATATCGTATTATAGGCACATGCCTGATTCCATTGTCCATTACGTAATGTTTTTAAATTACCATATAGCCAAGTAGAGAAATTATCATTACTTGCACTTACGAAATATGTGATAATGAAATCATCAATACTCATTGTAAATGCTAATAACGCACCAGAGAAAATGCCTGATTTTATATTAGGAATAATAACCTTATATAATGCTTGATATGGTGAGCATCCTAAATCAAGTGCTGCATCAAATAAGCTATTATCACTATTTAGCTTTGGTAATACAGATAATACTACATATGGAGTTGAGAATAAAACATGGGCTATTAATGTTGTTATAAAGCCGTATTTTGCAATAATATTAGTTCCTAAGAAAATAGACATTGTTTGGAAGATAATTAATAAGAACGCTGCTGTAACAATATCAGCATTTAATATTGGTACATTGTTTAAAATAATAATCTTCTTTCTTGTTTTTTTGTTTAAGGAATTAATACCTATTGCAGATAATGTTCCAAATACAGTTGATATAATAGTAGATAGGAATGTAATTTCAAGAGTAAACACAATTGAATCTCTTAAATCTCCATTTTCTACTAGCTTTCTATACCAATCGAATGTAACATCATTAAATCTATATCCTAATGGATCAGTTGAAATACTTGTTAATGCCATTACAACAATCGGCGCATATGTTAATATTAATACAGCAACAATAAACGCAACAACAAATGTTTTATAGCTGTATTTTTTTACCTTAGATGATAAAGGCTTTTCTACTATAATTCTTTCTTGATTCATCATAATAGTGTCTCTCCTTCCTCATCAATTTTAGATATAATGTATAAGCTACCTAAAACAAATAAAATAATTACAAGACTCCACATACTACCAGTATTAAAGAATGTAACATAATTTTTAAATTGTCTTTCTATTAATAATCCGACCATTGCATAATTTGGATCCTCTTTAGTTACAATCTTTGGAATTGTAAATCCCATCGCAGCTGGTAGGAATACCATCATAATTCCTGAATAAATACCCTTAGATGAAATAGGTAAGGTTACCTTAAAGAATGTTTTAATAGCTCCTGCACCTAAGTCATTTGAAGCTTCAAATAATGATTTATCCATTTTTTCTAATACTGTATAAATTGGGAATATCATAAATGGTAAATATACTAATGTCATTACTAATATTATTTTAATATCCTTATGATTAGATAAATCAATAGTAAAATTAAATACATTAGTAAAGAAACTATTTTCACTTAGTAAATTATTAATAGTTTGAATTCTTAATAGCATATTTGTCCACATTGGCATAATAAATATTAATAAGAATAAATATTTATTTTTAAAATTACTTCTAGAAACAAAATATGCAATTGGATATCCTAATAATAAAGCTAATACTGTTGCTATTGCAGCATACCACATAGAGCGTAAAAATGATCTAATAAACGTTAAATTAGTTAAATCACCTAAATTATTAGGAGTAAATTTAAAATCTGAAAGTGAGAATGTATAAGCTGAAAATGATTCGATAGTTGAGAATGCGAATAATACCATTAATATTAGTGGTATTCCAGTGAAAACCACCATCCATACAAGATATGGAATAGATAATTTCTTAAATCTAGTCATTTACCTTCATAAGATGGATCTCATAAGGGTCAACATTAAGACCAATCTTATCTCCTACATGAGCTATTTCATAATCATGAATAACGAATTCCATTCCATTTACATCCGCACAAATCTCAAAATGAACACCCTTAAACACTACTGCTGTAACCTCACCGATTATCTTAGCACTTTCAGGTGATACTCTATCAAAGTCCTCAGGTCTAATAACTACATCACAAACCTCACCAGGCTTAAAGTTTTCATCAACACATTCAAATTCAGCACCCATGAACTCTACAATCTTATTGCCCTTATATGTACCTCTAATAATATTAGATTCACCTATGAAGTTAGCAACAAATCTATTCTTAGGCTCATTATAGATATCCTCTGGTGTACCAATTTGCTGTATATATCCCTTATTCATAACAACAATTGTATCACTCATTGTTAAAGCTTCCTCTTGGTCATGTGTAACGAATATGAATGTAATACCTAGCTTACGTTGCATTTCCTTTAATTCGTATTGCATTTCTTGACGAAGCTTTAAATCTAATGCTGATAGAGGCTCATCTAATAAAAGAATTCTTGGCTTATTAACAACTGCACGTGCAATCGCAACACGTTGTTGCTGACCACCAGACATTTGATCAATCTTTCTGTCCTCATAGCCTTCAAGCTTAACAAGCTTTAAAGCCTCACTTACAGCCTCTTTAATTTGCTTTTTATTCATCATTAAAGACTTAGCACTCTTGATTTCTAATGCCTTATCTTTTAATAATTCTCTCTTTTCATGCTCTAATCTAGTTAATTCCTCCCATATAGCAACCTTCTTTAAATCCTTAAGCTCTTGCTCATATGGCTTCATTGCCTTAGATTTTGAAGCACCCTCAGCTATAGCCTCATGAATTAATGTTTCAATTTCCTTAATTCTTAGCTTAGCGTTCTTAACCTCATCGTCCTTTTCCCATTCGATGTCAATTTTTTCATCTAATGCTTTAAGTAAAGGTTCATATTTTGCTTCAACATCCTCTAGCTTCTTTTCAATTAAATCAGCCTTAGCCTTAATAACATCAGACTTAATAGTAGCCTTGATTTCTTGTAAACGATATTTAATTTCCATCTTTTCTTCTTTAGTAATAGTCTTACTATTTAGCTTATGATTTAATTCAGTACGCTCACGCTCATATTTTCTAGCACATCTACTCTTTAAATCCGCCATAGTTCTACTAAAGTTTCTTAATCCGAATGCAACATTATCAAACACGCTTAAATGTGGGAATAATGAATATCTTTGGAATACTGTATTAATAGGTCTTTGATGTGCAGGAATGTTATTGATTACTACACCATCTAAAATTAATTCTCCATAATCAGCATCCTCAAAACCACCAATTATTCTTAAGATAGTAGTCTTACCACACCCTGATGGACCTAATAATGTAATAAATTCATTTTCTCTGATATATAAATTTAAATTTTCAATTACTACATTGTCTCCATATTGCTTATGGATACCCTTTAGTTCAATTATTTTCTTTCCCATATTACTGCTCCTTAATTAAAAATTTGGTGGACAAGACACCCAAATTATTTTAGCTACCTTATCAGAATTATTTTTTATATAATGCTCCTTATTACTTACAAAGTAAAAGGATTCACTTTCCTTACAAACCTCGATTGTATCACCATATACAACCTGAATTTCACCATCAATTACATATCCAAACTCTTCACCATTGTGAGGATAGTCATGGAATGTCTCATTATTAGGCAAAAGTTCAATATAAATTGGTTCCATAGCCTGTTCCTGGGAGGTTGGCACTAGCCATGTTTGCATATAGCCGATAAATTCCTTATCATATTGCTCATTGTGTCTAAATATTATATTAGGTTTTGTTTTCTCCTTAAAGAAATCAGAGAAGGTAGTACCTAATACCTCTAGTATTATTTCTAAGGTTTCTATTGAAGGAGAAACCTTGTCATTTTCAAGTTGTGAAATATAACCCTTTGTTAGCTCACATCTATTAGCAAGCTCCTCTTGAGTAAGCTGTAATAGGGTTCTTCTTTCTTTAATCTTCTGACCAATTTTCATACAATCACCTGTTTTCTATTACTAAACTATTTGTTAAAAATTCCTAAACACATTATATGATAAATAAATTATATATCT
>JAZQVB010000261.1:0-3057 GCA_045631605.1 Anaeroplasma sp. | reverse complement strand
CATGAGGACATACAAATATCATCTTTTCTCTAGTTCTAGTCAAATCTACATAAAATAATCTTAGCTTTTCAGAGGTATCATTTAATATTTCAATCTTTTCATTATATTTTTGAATAAAATGGTATTTACCTCTATCCTCAAATGGTAGTATTAAGCCTACCTCATCAGTTATATTGAATTTTTGTTCTAAATCCTTACGATTAAAATTAACATATAATCCTGTAAAATATACAACATTAAATTCTAATCCCTTAGATTTATGAACATTCATAATTCTAACACTATCCATATTAGTACCTGTAGATGATAATGTTATTTTCAATTTATATTCATCTACATTTTCCATATATGTAATAAAATCATCAATCGAAAAATCTAGCTTTGACATATTTTTAAATATATCAAGGAACATATCTAAATATTTTTCATTTTCAGTTATATTACCAATTTTAATAATTTTATTATAGATATCTAAATCAAATAGGATATTTTCTATCATGCTTGAAACTGATAGTTCTTGGTATTTATAGATTAAATCTCTAATTTCCTTAACCATTTCATCATTATAGAAATCCTTTAATTTACATGTTTTATATAATTTATCATCTGAATATGAATATAAAAATGATCTAGCAATAGATAAATAGGCCTTTATAAAATATCCTTTTTTATAGTCCTTAGCCATAATACCCTTAATTAAAATTAATAGGTTAGTCATTATTTTAACAATTTCAATCTTAGATACATTTTCATCCTGAATAATATATAATGGTATTTTATATTCGGTAAATATTTTTCCATATTGCTCAAATTTAACCCCTCTATCCATAAGGATGCAGAAATCTGAGAATTTACATGGTCTTAATATTGGCTTTTCATCAACCACATCAAATACTAAATATCCGTCATTCATTTTCTTAATGATGTCTCTAGCAACTAAATGAGCCTCATACTCCTCAGGCTCCATAGCTCCATCCTTTTTATAAACTAAAAATTCTGAATGATTATTTGCGTTATATCCTGGCTCTAAATATTTTTCATTGCCATATTCAATAACATGTTCTTGTCTATAATTAGCTCCACCACATTCCTCAGTCATTATTTGCTTAAACAAATAATTAATATCACTTAAAACCTCATATCTAGATCTAAAGTTTTTGTTTAAATCAATTGCAGACCCACCATCATTAGCCTTATATTTATTATATTTATCAATAAATATATCGCTTTTAGCGTTTCTAAATCTATATATTGATTGCTTAACATCACCAACCATATAAACATTATTATCAGCTATACAGCTAACAAATTCCTCTTGAATAGATGATGTATCCTGATATTCATCAATCATAATCATTTTTAAGCTATTCTTAATAGAATCTCTTATTTCAGGATTTGTCTTAACAAGCTTTAATGCCATTTTAGCTATATCATTAAATTCATATGCTTGATATTTTCTCTTATAGCTAGTAATTTCTTCATGAAGCTCTCTTACAATTTTAATTAATAGATTAGCAAAAGGCTTTGTATAATATACAAGCTCCTTAATTTCTTCCTCAGAACGAGGGAAATTTTCTATCAAATCAAAATATTTATTAACATCCTTCTTATAATCATCAAAATCCTTTTTAGCCTTATCAGAAGCCTTTGGCCATGTTGGGAATTTAATTTTTTCTATATTTTGAATGTCATTATATTCATTAAAGGTGAATAACGGTTCTAATAATTCAGCTACGACCTCTAAATATATTCTTGGATCCTTTTTACTTATTTCAACCTCAGGAAGTACTTTTATATTATTCCTTGCATAATCTCTAAATTCATATATTTGCTCCAATAAAAAGCTTTTATATTTATTAATAATTTCATCGCTATAATATTTGTCAATAAATGAATCTAAATATTCATCAAAATCATTAGCTATAGATGCCTTATCATACAATTTCAAGACAATGCTTCTGATATCTAAATCATCCTTAAATGAATATTCACTAAGTAGCTTCTTAAAATCCTCATCATCAGCACCGTAATAACGCTCAAATATATTTTGAATAATATTTCTTTTTTTAACAGAAATGATAGTTGAATCAACCATAGCCACATTAGGAGAAAGATTTAATAGGAAATGATATTTTCTTACAAGCGAATACGCATAGGAGTCAAATGTACAAATATCAGCAGTATCAACCGTATCAGCATCAGCTAAGCCTTGTTTTTTCAATTCCTTTCTTATTCTTTCCTTCATTTCTCCAGCCGCAAGCTTTGTAAATGTTAAGATTAAGAATTGATTTAAGCTATAATCATGTTCTTTAATAAAATGAATAACACGATGAGTTAAAACCTGAGTCTTGCCACTACCAGCACCAGCTGATACTATTACATTACCCTTTGTTGTTATCGCTTTTTCTTGTTCTGGTGTAAATTTAACTTTCATCATCTCCACCTCCTTCGTGTCTTATATCATTATCAGTCATATGGCAAATATTCCTATATTCACAATAATCACATGGTGTTTTTTCCTTCATATACTTTATAGGTGAAATATCAAATTTGCCACTTCTTATATTATCAATTGTCCTTCTAATTTGAGTTGAAGCAATCGTTATTTCTTCATCAAAGCTATCAGTATACTTACCTTTTCGACCATCTATTTGTCCCGTTGTGGTTAATGCAACCTTAGAAATAAATTCTGAAGATAATCCCGGATTAGCAGCCAATGCTGTATCTAATCTTTTAATAAGATCAATATCCTTTACAGTAGGGCCTGTAAGCATATAGATTTCCTCTTCAGCCATTTTTTCCTTTGAGGTACAAACATTTTGAATATAAATACCACTTATCCTAAAATCAGGATATTTTTTAGATATTAATAATGAATATATTGGTAATTGAAGATGCAAACCATAATTTGTCTTTTTTCTATCATAGCTAAAGCCGCCTGTTTTATAATCAATAATAATTACATTTTTCTTTATATTATCAAACATCGTCTTATCAATTTGACCATCAATAATAGTTTTATCATCGAAATTAATTAATATTTTCTCTTCAGTTACA
>JAZQVB010000260.1:0-6262 GCA_045631605.1 Anaeroplasma sp. | reverse complement strand
TCTCATTCAGATTCACCATCATTTAGGGTAAAGCCAAATGCAGAGATGGATGCAGAAAAAGCATATTTAAAGTTAAATACTGAATGTTATGGTGGACCAATTTTAAGTACATGGCTAGATAGACCATTAGGTATTGCTGGTAGAATAATTGTTAAAACAAAGGAAGGATTAGAAACTAAGCTAGTATGCTTCTATAAGCCAATGGCAATTATTCCTAACTGCTCAATTCATTATTATCATGAGCTTAATAAGGGTGTTGCGTTAAATCCACAAAATGAGCTAGTACCATTATTATATGATAGTAAAAATGCTAAGGTTGATTTATTAGATATGGTAGCTAATGAATTTAAAGATATTAAAAAGGAAGATATCGTTTCGCATGATCTATATTTATATGTTATGGATAGAGGCGGTCTTGTAGGTGCTAATGAGGAATTTTTAACTGCACCTCAAATTGATAACCTTGAATGCTCATATGCTGCAGTTAAGGCTTTATTAAATTCAAAGGCTAATTCATCAGTAAATGTTGCAGTATTATTTGATAATGAGGAAATTGGCTCTCGCACTCGTCAAGGAGCTGCATCTAAGCTATTATCAGATACATTAGAAAGAATAAGTGAATGCCTAGGCTTAACACCTACTATGCATAAGATTGCATTAAATAATTCATTTATTGTATCAGCTGATAATGCTCAAGGCTTCCATCCAAACTATGCTCATAAGTTTGACCCAACTAATGCGGTATTCTTAAATGATGGTATCGTTATTAAGACTGCGGCTAGAGGATCATATACTACAGATGCTGTAAGCCAAGCTTATTTTAAAACAATCTGCGAAAGAGCTAATGCTAAATATCAGGTTAATACAAATAGAAGTGATGTACCAGGGGGTTCTACACTAGGATGTATATCATTATCTCAGGTATCTATTCATTCAGTAGATATTGGCTTGCCTCAGGTTGCAATGCATTCAGCTATGGAAACTGCAGGTGCTAAGGATTTAGAGGAAATGATAAAGGCTCTTACTGAATTCTATTCAACTCATTTAGAAGTAACAATGGATGGACAATTAAAATTCTAAGGTGATAATATGGGATATCTTGATAAAAAGGTAGCTTTACAATATCTAGCAAATAGTGAAGCATTGTTTGCTAAATTCAAAAAAAGATTTATAGAAAATCATGCTAACACAGTTACAGAATTAACGGCTTATATTGCCGAAAATAATACTATGGAAATATATAATATTATTCATCAAATTAAAGGAATATCATTATATGTTGGCTCTCAGGTATTGTATGATGATGCACAAATTGTATTAGATAAAATAAAAGAAGAGAAGAATTATCTTCCTTCTCTAGAAATATTCATTAACACATTCAGATGTGTTTATGATGAATTATTAAGATTATAAAAAATGAAGCTGGTGAAAATTCGCCAGCTTTCTTTTATATTTTTTGACAAACAATTAAAATTCTTTCGTCTCCATCCTGATAATCATCATTAAAATCACCAGATATTTTAATCATTTTAAACTTTTTAGATTGTACATCCTTAATATCATAATAATATTCATAATATGATTCCTTATATACATCATCAAGCTCCTTAATTTCGATATTGTGCTTTAATGATTTAGGAGTAGCCTTTTTAGTAGTCCAATCTAAATAGAATGTTTCATAATCCTTATGGATCTCATTATTTTCATATTCCTTAAACATTTCCTTAGAGAAAATATCAAATATGAAATAGCCACCATCATTTAAATGCTTATATACACAATCAAATAAATTTTGGATTTGCTTAGTATCAGATAAGAAATTAACAGAATCGAAGAAGCAGGTAATCATATCGAACTTCTCATCTAATCTAAACTTTGTCATATCAGCTACATAAAAAGGAATGTTTAAATGATTAACCTTTTTCTTTTCATTAGCTATTTCAATAATTGTTTCAGATAAATCTAAGCCTGATGCCTTATATCCTGATAAGGTAAGCATAGTCGCAAGAGTACCAGTACCACAGGCTAAATCTAATACCTTATCACCCTTTTTTAGGTATGGCTCAATAAATTCTAGCCATAAATCATAATCTAATTCAGCCATTACCTCATCGTAATAATAGCCAAACATTTTATATGCATTTCTCATTTTTTAACCTCCAAATTATTAATAAAATCTTCACTTGGATCAATATAAATTGTACGCTGATGAGTATATGTTACAAAGCAATTTCTTTTGCCTGGTATTTTCTTAATATTTCTTATTTTTGTATAATCAACTGCGACACTACTAGATTCCTTATATGATGAATAGAATGCTGCTAGCATTGCTGCAGCACGGATAGCCTCATCACCTGGATTATCATCATGGATAACAACATGGCTTCCTGATGCATCCTTAACATGGAACCAAATCTCATTAGATTTGGCATATTTATGTGTTAAATATTCATTTTGAATATTATTTTTACCTACAGATATTAATGTATTATCTACAATATATGTAAGAAGCTTAGGCTTTGAGTTTTTCTTTTTATTAGTTATAGGCCTGTTAAATAAATATTTATTATTTATTAATTCATCTTGAATTTCTAAAGCCTCATTAATTGAGCAATCAGATAATTGATATTTTAATAGCTTAAAATATTCAATTTCATTTTTAGCTATTTCAATTTGCTCCTGGATATATCCGATTGATGTTTTAGCCTTTTGATATTTCTTATAATATCTATTTGAATTTTCAATTATTGTAAACTTATTATCTAAAGGAATATCTATATATTCATTTGTATAATAATTATATACTGCTTCCTTTGATTTTTTTTCCTTTAAATTAGGAAGTGAAAGAAGTAGCTCACCATATAATCTATAAACATCATTTTTATTACCATCAAGTAATTCAGCCTCAAGCTTTTCAATCTTTTTATCATACTTAGTAATTTGCTTAGATACAAAGCTTAATAAATCATTTGTTTTTAGCTTGATTTTAGCCTTTAGGTCAGCTTGATAATAGAAGTTATCAAGTAATTCAGAAATAGTATTAAATTCCTTTATTACCTCATGATTAAATGGATTAAAATAGAAATCCTCCTTATCCTTAAAATTCTTAAAAATTACAGGCTTATTATCACAATGTAAATATTCATAGAATTTCTCTGCGTGATAATCGAAATTAAAAATTGGATAAGAAATATTTAATGAAATACCATTGAATATTGCCATAACATCCTTTGGATTTTTAGGCTTTCTTTCATTGAATATTTGAATTATTTCATCCTTAGTGTAATCTAAAGGATTCAATTTATCTGTTTCAGGGAATTTATAGATTGCGTTAGGTAGAATTGTTCTGTTAAATTCTCCAACACCATCATGCTTAAGGGCTTCAATTATTTTGAAATCCTCATTACACAAAATTAAGTTAGAGTATCTACCCATTACCTCACAAATTAAATATTTTCTATTTAAATCCTGCATTTCGTTATAGCCCTGTAAAACGAAATAGATAATTCTATCACAATGATAGGTTTTAATATCCTCAACAAAATATCCTTCGATATGCTTACGCAAAAGCATAGTAAAGCTTCGTGGATTAGCAATTGAATCATATGATTTGTTTGTTAGGTGAATTCTTGAAAAATCAGATGAAAATGACAACATTAATAAATGATTAACTCTATTAGCACGAATCGTCAATAAAAAATCAGTATCTCCTGATTCTGTTATTTTAGAAATTCTACCTGTTTTAAGTATATTAAATTCTTCCTTTAATCTATTTAATAATACGCCATCAAAGCTCATCTTAATCACCCATCATAGTATATCATTAATTATAATTTTTTTCTATATAATATAATTATAATAATTGTATTAAATTTCAGTAAAATGTATAATAAATCTATAATATGATTTGAAATTATAGTTGAAAATAGTAATGTATAAGCTATTAAATAATAAATTAAAATAGTTTAGGAGGTTTATTATGGAGGATAAGGATTTATTAAAATTATCAATAGCTGAGCTTATTGATATGGGTGTTTGCCCTACATGCTTAAATAGAAGAACTAATGGAGCATTATATGGTGATGATAGTGATAAGGTATTTTATAAGGATAATGATATAGAATGCTTTTACGTAGGTAATCCTCGTGCTGTAGGTCATATGTGTATTTCTACAATGACTCATTATCATGATATGAGTGAAGCACCAGATTACATTAATGAAAAAATAATTAGATTTGCTAAAGAGCTTATGATAATTATTAAGGATGTATATAAATGCGAAAGGGTTTATATGTGTACTATGTGTGATGGAAAGAATAATCATTATCATATTCAATTAATTCCAAGATATAGCTTTGAAAAGCGTGGAAGCATTAATTTCGTTAAGGAACGTATGGAATATGTATATGATGAGGAAAAATTTAAGCTTGTAAAAAAGCTTATTGAAGCGTATTCACAAGCAAATGTATTGAATTAAAAGCAAATTTTATTTATAATATAATATAAATACTTCATAGGAGGTAAAATATGGGCTTAAAGGATTTATTTAGTAAAAAAGCATCTGATAAATTAATTAAATATTTTCAGGAATTAAATATTTCTTTAAATAATAATGATGGCATGTATAGCTTTGAAATCTATTTAAATGAGGCTGGCTATGCATTATATCCATATTTCACCTTTAATGATGATAATGCATTATCATTTATTGTAAATGTTAGAAGGATTACAAATGATGAAAATGTATTAAATAGTATTAATGAATTTAATTTAAAAAGTAAGTATTTAGTTGCTAAAGGTAATTTAAATTCAATTTATTTAGAATACAACACAATATGTTATGTAGATAATATAAGGGAAGTAATGAAAAGTATTTTAGATAATATCTATTCTTTGCAAATTGAAATAGATAAGCTATAAAATTTGTTGAAATTTGACATCGAATAATGTAAAATTTTTAAGTGGTAGGGAGGGATAATAATGAAGCTTAACAATCGCGGATTATTAGTTGTTATTTCTGGACCATCTGGTGTAGGAAAGGGAACAGTAAGAAAGGCTTTATTTGAAATGCCTAAGCATAATTTAACGTATAGTATTTCTATGACTACACGTAAAATGAGACCTGGTGAGGTTGATGGCAAGGATTATTATTTTGTTTCAAAGGAAGAGTTTGAAGGTAAAATTAAGGATGGTAAATTCCTTGAATATGCTGAATTTGTTGGTAATTATTATGGTACACCGCTTGATAAGGTGAATGAGCAATTAGATGCTGGTAATGAGGTAGTACTTGAAATAGAGGTTGAGGGTGCTCAGCAGGTTAAGCAAAAAATGCCTGATTGTGTAATGATTTTCATTGTACCTCCAGGAAAGCAAGCTCTTTATGATCGACTAAAGGGTAGAGGTACTGAATCAGAAGAGGTTATTCAAGAAAGAATTGCTAAGGCAAATAGAGAATTTGCTAAGGCTAATTTATATGATTATATTGTTGTTAATGATGAGGTTAACAATGCTGCAGATAGAATTATGGCAATAATTCGTGCGGAGCATGCTAAAACAAGTCGTTCAATACATAAATATCTAGAGTTAATCGACGAACAGCCTGAATAATCTAGAAATTAAAAAAAATATATGATATAATTGATTTGAAGTGGAGGTAACAATATGAGTAAAAAGGGATATGATGGAATGCGTCATCCATCAGTAGACAACTTATTAGATAAAATCGATTCAAAATATAAGCTAGCTTATGCAGCTGCTAAGCGTGCTAAGATTATTGAAGAAGAGGAATGGACATCTGCAGAGGATGGTCTATGTGTTAAGCCAGTAGGACAAGCTTTAGAAGAAATCCTAATTGACAAGACAAAAATGACATTTAAGTAAGATTTAATTAATTTAAATTATTGATAAGGTGGTTAAAGTCCACCTTATTTTTTTTAGGAGGATTACTATTAGCTATTTCATTTATTTTTTTATATATTCATTTTTAGGATATATATGTGAGGTAGTATTTGTTTCAATATGTAAAAGAAAATTTACAAATAGAGGATTCTTATATCTTCCTATTTGTCCAATTTATGGAGCGGGAGCTCTATTAATAATATTATCATTATCATGGGCCTATGATTGGTGGTATTTAGTTTTTATTTTTTCAGTATTATTAACATCATTAATTGAATATTTAACTAGCTATGTAATGGAGAAAATGTTTAATATGAGATGGTGGGATTATAGTAATAGATTTTTAAATATTAATGGAAGGGTA
>JAZQVB010000259.1:0-7912 GCA_045631605.1 Anaeroplasma sp. | reverse complement strand
CCGACTTTAATATTGCAATTTATTTTAGTAATGATAATATTTATCCATATAGTGAATATGAATTAAGATTAGAGGAAATTAAAACCTTTTGTAAAAATTATAATGTTGCTGTAATATATGATTCATATAATAGTGATGATTTTTATAAATCAATTAAAGGATATGAATCATTAGGTGAGCGTAGTGAACGCTGTTATAAGTGTTATAGCCTTCGTTTAGAAAAAACAGCTCTAAAGGCTTTAGAATTAAATTATGATTATTTCTCTACAACATTATCTATTTCACCATATAAGGTAGAATCTTGGATAAATGAAATAGGATATGCTTTAGAAAATAAATATAATGTGAAGTATTTATATTCTAATTTTAAAAAGGAAGAGGGATATAAAAAATCAATCGCATTATCTGCTGAATATAATCTTTATAGACAGGATTATTGTGGCTGTGTATTCTCATATGAGGAAAGGAGACATCATGATGAATCTTCAGGAAAAAAAGACTAGAATTAGACACCTTAATATTGAAAACAATAAAAGACTTATCTTTGTAAGTGATATTCATGGTGATGTTGATACCTTTAAGGAAGGATTAAATAAGATAGGATTTAATGATAATGATTATTTATTCATTATTGGAGATATATATGAAAAAGGTGATTTTGCTAAAAATTTAGAAACATTACGTTTTGTAATGGAATTATCTAAACAAAATAATGTATTTCCTATGGCCGGAAATTGTGATGAAGTTTTTAGATTTATTTTCACAGATAAGTCTAGAGAAAAATTTATTTTTTATACATATATAAAACAACATTCAATACTAAATGATATTGCCCTAGAATTAGATTATGAAATTACAGATGATATGGATGTAGAGGAATTTGTTAATTTAGTTTATGATAATTATAGAGAAGTCTATGATTTCATGGAAAGTTTAGATGATGTAATATTCATTAATGATAAAATCGTATTAGTTCATGGTGGTATTGATGATATTAATAATATTCCAGAGTATTCACTAGAAATGCTAAAATATGATAATTTCTATCAATTATCAAAGCCACAAGAAAAAATTATGATTGTTGGACACTATCCAACTAGAAATTATCGTGCTGATGTTTCTTGTGTAAATCCGATTTTTGATTTTAATAAAAATATTATATCAATAGATGGTGGCAATCATATTGTTAAGGGTGGTCAAATTAATTTTGTAATTCTTGATAGTATTAAAAACATGAGCTTCTCATATACTTGGGTTGATCATTATCCAAAATATGTAATGAAAAAGGATGTAACATATAGTAATCCTGAAACATTAGTTAGTATTTCATTTGTTGATAATGAGGTGAAGATAGTTGATGAGGACTTAGACTTTTATTATATTAAACATTTGAAAACTAATACATATATGTGGGTTCATTCATCTTTTGTTTATAAAAGAGGAAATAAGCATTATACATATGATGCGTCTAATCAATTTTTATCTGTCCGTAAGGGTGATATTATTTCTGTTGTTAAGCAGGGTATGCCATATAGTGTTATTAAAAGAAATGGCTATATTGGATTAATTGATACAAAGTATATACTTGATGACATTTGATTATTTAATTCAAGAGGAATGTTTATTAATTGATTATTTAAATTCCTTTAAGCTTGGAAAAACTAAAATTTATACTTTGTTTTTAGAAAAAAGAATTAAGCTTAATGGTATGGATTGTCATAGACAATCAAAATTATCAGCTAATGACATTATATCTATCACTTTAGATGAGGAAATAGATTTTAATTGTGATAATAAGAAGCTAGATATTATTTATGAGGATGATTATTTATTAATTATTAATAAGCCTAATAATATAATTGTTCATCCTGACGATAAAAATAAAAATGGCAGCTTATGTAATATTGTTGCAAATTATTACAAAAATAAAGGCTATAATTTGCATGTAAGATATGCTCATAGATTAGATATTGAAACAACTGGTATCGTTATATTTTGTAAGGATATTTTAACTATGGCATATATGAATCATATAATATCTACTCATGAGATTAAGAGATATTATAGAGCCTTTGTGACTGGCAAATTAAAGGACAAAAAGGGAACTATAAATTTACCAATTGGTGAGGATAGACATCATAAGCAACGTAGAAGAGTATCTAAAACAGGACAAGCTGCAGTTACTCATTATAAGGTTATAAAGGAATATAAGGATTATTCCTTATTAGAAATATTATTAGAAACTGGTAGAACTCACCAAATTAGAGTGCATTTTTCACATATAGGACATCCTTTACTTGGAGATGAATTATATGGTGGAGATAAGAAGAAAATAAACAGAGTGGCTTTACATAGTTACAAGGTGGAATTTATTCATCCTGTGACAAAAAAGATTGTTAGTTTAGTTAAGAAACTATCATTTGATATGAAAAAGCTTAACAGTTAGGAGAGATAATATGTTATTTGGGAAGTATATTAACAAATATTATTTAAAATACATAGTGTTTTTTATAATTGGTATATTAGCTTTACTTTTAGTAAACTATTTCCAATTAGAAATACCAAAGATATGTGGAAAAATATTAGATGGAGTTAAGGATGGTACATTATTTTTAGATGAAAATGCTCATCTAATAAAGGAGTACATGGTAGGATTAGCTTATATTGCGTTTATAATGTTTTTAGGTAGATTTGCGTGGAGATATTGTATATTAGGTGTTTCTGCAAGAATTGAAAGTGATTTAAGAGAGGATATGTTTATACATTCTGAAAAGCTTTCTAATAGATTTTACAAAGAACATAAAACAGGAGCTTTAATGGCTTTATTTACTAATGACCTACAAACTATTAAAAGAACATTCGGTATGGGTACTATTGCGTTAGTAGACGCAATATTCCTAGGTGGTCTTTCATTATATAATATGTTTAGATGTAATTGGATTTTAGCTTCATTTAGTATTTTACCAATGAGTTTAATTGTTATTTGTGCAGTATTTGTTGGTAGAATTATGAAGGAAAAGTTCAAGGCTAACCAAGAGGCTTATGATGATATATCTGATTTTGCACAAGAGAATTTCAGTGGTATAGCTGTAATTAAGGCCTTCGTTAAGGAGGTATTAGAAGTTAAGCATTTCGCTAAATTAAATAAGAATTATTATGATAAGAATATTGATTATGTTAAATACGCTATGCTATTAGACGTATTATTAACATTAATTATTTCTTCAATCTTTGCGATTTTATTTGCGGGTGGAGCTTATTTCGTTGTTAATAGAACTGAATTCTTTGGAACTGAATTTACAGTTGGTAAATTATGGGAATTCATTGCCTATTTTGATACAGTAATTTGGCCATTTATGGCTATAGCTCAATTAATTCAAATGAAATCTCAAGCTTCTGCATCCTACAATAGAATAAGTGCCTTATTAGATGAAAAGGTAGAAATCGTAGATGAGAATGTGGAAAATGTTAATGCTATTAAGGGTAAGATTGAATTTAAAAATTTAACATTTAAATATCCTGATGGAACTAATAATGTATTAGAGGATATTTCATTTACAATTAATGAAGGTGAAATGGTTGGTATTATAGGTAGAACAGGCTGTGGTAAGACAACTGTTGTTGATTTACTTTTAAGAACATATAATCTAGAAGAAAATTCAGTATTTATTGATGATATTGATATTATGAGATTGCCATATAGGGTAGTAAGAGAATCTATTGGATATGTACCTCAGGATAATTTCTTATTCTCTGATACAATTTCAAATAATATCGCATTTGCATTCGATACAATTGATGAAAATACTGTTGTTGAGGCTGCAAGATTAGCTGATGTACACAATAATATTGCAGAATTTACTGAACAATATCAAACTATTTTAGGTGAGCGTGGCGTTACATTATCTGGTGGTCAAAAACAAAGAGTAAGTATCGCTAGAGCTTTAATAAAGGATCCTGCAATTTTAATATTTGATGATTCAGTATCAGCTGTTGATACTAAAACTGAAGAAACAATTTTAAACAATTTAAGAAGCATTAGAAAGAATAAAACTACAATTATGATTGCCCATAGAATTTCTACTGTTGAAACATTAGATAAGATTATCATAATGGATGAAGGTAAGATTTTAGGTGTTGGTACTCATAATGAACTAATAAAATCTAATGATGTTTATCAAGAAATGGTGCGTCTTCAATCACTAGAGGCACAAGTGAATGGTGGTGAAGAGTAATGCAAAGATTTGATGATAATAAAAAGATTAGAACATATAAGGACAAGGAAATAATTAAAAGATTATTCCTTTATATGAAGCCAGTTCTTCATATATTTATAATTGCATTACTACTAACTGCAGTAGTAGTTGCCACAGATTTAATTCCAGCCTTTTTAGAAGGTAGATTAATTGGCATTTTATCACTTGATATCTATTCGACTGATGCTGAATATATACAAGCCAATAAAGGAATGCTTGATTTAGCAAGTAATTTAATGAATAGATTTTCTTGGGATGAAAAAGAGTTTAAGCTTTATACAGCATTAATTTGCGTAGGATTTTATGTAATTATTATAGTTATTACTGCAGTCGCAAACTATAATAGTAAATTAATGTTACAACGTGCAGGACAAAAAATTGTAATGAATTTAAGAAGAGATGTATTTGTTCATATTGAATCATTATCAATTGCTCAAATTAATAAAACTCCTGTAGGTAAGCTTGTTACTAGAGTTACAAGTGATGTAAATATGATTAATGAGCTATTTACTAATGTAATAGTAAATCTTATTAGATACATACTTACAATAATATTTGTATTAATTATGATGATATTAATATCACCAACATTAACACTATATTTATGTACTGTAGCTCCAGTATTAATTGTTGTTTCATTTATATTTAACAAGGTGTCACGTAAGCAATACCGTAAGGTAAGAGGATGTGTATCTAATGTTAATGCATTCCTGTCAGAGAATTTATCTGGTATGAAGATTACACAAATCTTTAATCAAGAGGAAAAGAAGCTTCAAGAATTTAGAGAAAAAAATAATGAATTAAAGCGTAATTCAATTAAGGAAATATTAATATTTGGTATATTTAGACCATTTATCTATGTTTTATATGTAACATGTCAAATTATCGTATTATATAATGGTTATAATCTTGTAAAGGCTAGAAGACTAGTTGTTGCAAATTATGTATCATTCTATCAATATATTTCAACATTCTTTAACCCTATTCAGCAGCTAGCTGAACAATTTAATCAGCTCCAATCAGCATTCGCTTCATCTGAAAGATTATTTGAAATTTTAGATACTCCAATTGATATTTTAGATAGCGATGACGCAATTGAAATAGATCATTTTGAGGGTAAGATTGAATTTGACCATGTATGGTTTGCCTACAATGACGAAAATTGGATTTTAAAGGACGTATCATTTACAATATATCCAAAACAAACAGTAGCGTTTGTTGGGGCAACAGGTGCGGGTAAAACAACTATTTTAGCCCTAATTGTAAGAAATTATGAGATTCAAAAGGGTGACATTCGTATTGATGGTATCCCTATTAAGAAAATTAAAATTGAATCATTACGTAAACATATTGGACAAATGCTTCAGGATGTATTCTTATTCTCAGGTAGTATTAAAAATAATATTACATTAAGAGATGAAACATTTACTAATGAAGAAATAATAGAAGCATGTAAATATGTAAATGCTGATAAGATTATTAATAAATTAGATGGTGGATTAGAATATAAGGTATTAGAGCGTGGTAGTAACTTCTCAAGTGGTGAGCGTCAGTTATTAAGCTTCGCAAGAACTATTATTCATAAGCCTAATATCATGATATTAGATGAGGCTACAGCTAATATCGACACTGAAACTGAGGTTTTAATTCAGGATTCACTTGAAAAAATGATGAATATTGGTACTATGCTTATTGTTGCCCATAGATTGTCAACAATTCAGCATGCTGATAATATAATTGTGCTTCATAAGGGTAAAATAATAGAGAGTGGTAATCATCAGGAGCTTTTAGCTAAAAAGGGAAGATATTACAATCTGTATGAATTACAATATAAGCACTTAGAGGATAAAAATGATTAATAATTTTATAAAAAAATATTTTAAGCAGCTGATTATTATATATTTAGTAGTCATAGGCTTAATAGCTAGTATTGTTTTATATTATAATGTTCCACGTATTTCATATAAATATGATGAGAATTTAGATGGATATGTTGTAAATAAAGCATTTGGTAATTCTATAAGCTATAATATAAAAAAAGAGCATAAGGGAAAATTAGTAAAAGGAATTGGAGAAAGAGCATTCTATAGGCATACAAGGCTTGAAACAATTATATTTGAGGATAAGGATAATATTGATGTAATAATGAAATTAGCATTTTCTGAATGTCCAAATTTAAAAAATATTGATTTAAGTGGTGTTGAAGAAATTAAAAGAAATGCCTTTAGCTATGATTATTCCTTAACAAATATTGAGCTTAATACAGCACATATAGGGGCTTCAGCATTTTATAAATGCACAAGCCTCTATGATGTAAAATTAAATGATAATTTAATATCTATTGGCTCAATGGCATTCTCTTATTCGAAAATAGAGGAAATTACATTACCAGACACTACTAAAGTAGTATATGAAAATGCGTTTAAGTATTGTGATAATTTAAATAAAATTTATATATATAATACTGAATTATTAGTTGATTCATATTTAAATGAATTAATTGATATTATTGAAGTAAAGGGGTAGGAAGTATGGAAAAGTCATTATTAATTTTAATTGCGGGAGGATCTGCAAGTGGAAAAACTACGGTAGTTCATAAGGTTGCAAACTTTTGTGAAACTAGCGATATTTCTGTAATTGCGATAGATAATTATTACAAAAAAAGAGATGATATTACACTTGAGGAGCGTAAATTAATTAATTATGACCATCCTGATTCTATTGACCTAGCTTTATTGAAGGAGCATTTAATGGAATTATTAAAAGGTAATTCTATTATGTGTCCTGTATATAATTTCTCCTTACATAATAGAGATAGCGAAAAAACAATTAAAATAAATCCAACTAAGGTTATTATATTAGAAGGTATATTTGCCTTGTATGATGAGGAAATTAGAAATCTTGCAGATATAATGATTTTTGTTGAATCTGAGGATGATATTAGATTTATTAGACGATTAAGAAGAGATATTGAGGAAAGAGGCAGAACACTTGATGAGGTAATAAGCCAATATCTTAACACAGTTAAGCCTATGTATGATAGCTATGTTGCTCCTACAAAGAGATATGCAGATATCATTATTCCTAATGATACAAAGCATGATATGGCTATAGATATTATAATCGCGAAAATAAGACAAACAATAAGTAGTTAAATGAGGTGGTTAAATGAGTAACAAGATATTTTTCTCTTATTCATTTAAGGATGATGAAAAAAAGGCTATAACAAAGATTAAAAATCAAATAGATAGTATTACAGATGAGGATGGTAATAAGCTTTATGATACATTTATGGCATCAGACCCTATAAATGGAAATAAGGCTGGTCAAACATGGAATTCTCAAGAAAAAAATGTAATGCTAAAATCATTTTTGATAGTTTTCTTTTTATCAGATAATTCAATAACATCAGATGGTGTATCTCAAGAGCTTAATTTCTATTTTAATGTAATGAGAAAAAATAGAAGAAAAACTAAATTTTTATATGTGTCATTAAATGGTAAAAATTACGCCGATACAGTTCTTGATTATATGGAAACTGATGAATATTTAAATGATAATTATGTAGAACAAATTGTAAATAGATTTGAAGCATTATTATGTGAATCTGATTTTCTAGATAATAACTTATATTTAGATATAAAGGATAAAAAATT
>JAZQVB010000258.1:0-18359 GCA_045631605.1 Anaeroplasma sp. | reverse complement strand
CACCCTATATTTTATAGCTTTATAACGTGTTGAATTTCAATAATATTTGAATATGTAACGATATTTGTTCCATATACATCAGTATCATGATGAACGAATTCCATTTCACATTCATTTATATATTTAAGTAATGTTCTTGCGTTTTTATAAATAACATATAGCTTTTTACTTATTTTTCCATTTTCATGAATTAAATTCATTCTCATTAGGTAATCAATATCCTGAACAAATCTCATGCTTTCATCATTAAATGATTTACGTAATTGCCATCTTGTCGCGTTATTAACACAGATTTCTTCATTTTGAAAATTTGGAACAACCTTAATATAATAATTATAATTTTTAGTTATAAAATTATAATCATATATTTTCATTGTATCCTTATTTGTATTTTTAACTAATTTAGTATTTTCGATATCATTTAACGCAATATTATTAAATAGCTTTTCAATGTCTGAATACATAGCCTTCATTTTTCTTTTATTAATAATTGCAAATAAAATACTAATAAAGATTATTAATAATATTACAGCAGCTAAAATATTAATAAAAATTAATATTGGCTGTGGTAATGTATATATAGTTTTCATTTACTTTCATTCCTTTGTTTAAATATTATGAACAATACAATTAATAATATAGTACATATCATAATTCCAGCACATATAAATATTAATGATATATAAACCAATGTTGTATTGTAATATAATGACCCAATTATTAATAATAACGAACCTATCATAAATGTAATAAATCCAAGTATCATTAACAATAAAGCTGCTAATTTATATTTATTATCCATTTTTTACACCAGAATTAATGATTTCTTCAACATATGTTCCAACCTCAGTTGTTGTTTTATCTTTATAGAATTCATTGTAAATCGGTTTATGGTATATTAGTTTAATATTTTTTCTGCTAAAAATAGATTTTTTACTAAGATTAGATGAGCCTATAATACTAATAGGCAGGATTGGAGCATTAGCCTTCATCGCAAGCTTATAAGCACCAGCTCTTAAATCAGCCATTTCCTCTGAATCTCTAGATTTAATTCCACCTTCTGGGAAAATAATCATAGATAAGCCCTTTTTAACACTTTTAATTGCTAAAACAATTGATTTAGCTGCTTCTCTGTCATTTTCTCTATCAACAGGAATTGCACCAAACACATCAGCAATAAGCTTCATAATAGGATTTTTAAATAAGGATTTCTTTCCTACAGCTGAGCATATTGTTTTACTGGCATTATAAATTAATACTGGATCCATTTGTGATTTATGATTTGCATATACAACAAATGTTTCATTTGGTTGATTTTCAATTCCTTCTACAGTTAATTTTATATTTGAAAATATAATTGCAACTGATGTTACCTGATATAGTAGCTTATGACGGAATTTTCCTGTTGGATTATCCTTTGGTGCAATTACTAGGAATAATAATATTAATAATACTACTGTAATAATTGCTAGAATTATTCCTACAGGAACCCATAAGAATAAATAATAGTTATTTGTTGTTATTAAGTTTAATAAAAACGAATATAATGCTGCTAGAATAACACATAAAATTATTAATAGCATTTATAATCACCTACTTTTTTTCAAATAATGTATAACGAACTAATTCAGTTTCGTTCTCCCATGCTAAATTGTAATTTGAATAGTCAATTGTAGGGAAATATTTATTTCCTTCATGATTACCCTTTATAAATGATATATATAATCTATCTGCATATGGTAGGCATAGCTTATAAATAGTTGCACCACCAACTACCCATAGCTCTTCACCCTCATAAGCTGATATGAATGAAATTAGATCATATACCATTTCTACTCCTTCAATAGAAAGTGATTTATCTATTGTAGCTACATAGATTTTACCATATGGTAATGGTTTATCCTTGTAATATCCCTTTAAAGAATAGTATGTAGCATCACCCATTAGGACAACTTGTCCCTTTGTTTTTTTCTTATAATATATTAAATCTTCCTTAACATGCCATGGAATTAAATCATCCTTACCAATAAGATTGTTTTCATCCATTGCCCAAATCATATTAATCATTATACTGCCACCTTACCCTTTATACCTTTATGAGGATTGTAATTAACTAATTCAAAATCCTCATATTTGAAATCATAAATTGAAGTTACATTAGGATTAATAAGCATTTGAGGTAATTCTCTTACATCTCTAGATAGCTGCTTATTAATTTGCTCAATGTGATTTGAATAAATATGTGCATCACCGATAGTGTGAACAAAATCACCAAGCTTTAATCCAGTAACTTGGGCAATCATCATAGTAAATAATGCATAGCTCGCAATATTAAATGGAATTCCTAAGAATACATCACCACTACGTTGATATAATTGACATGATAATTTACCATCATTTACATAGAATTGAATAAAGCTATGACAAGGAGGTAATGCCATTTGGTCAACCTCGCATGGATTCCATGCACAAATAATATGTCTACGGCTATAAGGATTATTTTTTAATTGATTAATTAGGTTTTCTAATTGATCAATACCCTCACCATTGAAATCTCTCCATTGCTTACCATATACAGGACCTAATTCACCCCATTTTTTAGCAAATTCATCATCCTCTTTAATCTTTAATGCAAATTCTTCAATAGTTTCATTTTTAAATTCTTCAGATTTTTTATAAATTTCGTATGGCCATTCATTCCAAATTCTAACATCATTATCTACTAGATACTTAATGTTTGTAGAACCAGATATAAACCATAATAATTCATGAATTATACTTTTTAAATGAACTCTTTTAGTTGTTACAAGAGGAAAACCTTCATTTAAATCAAATCTCATTTGATAACCGAAGTATGAAATAGTACCAGTACCTGTTCTATCCTCTTTTTTGATTCCTTTTTCTAAAATTGTTTTACATAGCTCTAAATATTGCTTCATAATAAACTCTCCACTACTAAATATTTAATTTAATATGTGCATGCACATTGTAAAATGATTCAATAGACCTTAATAATATGTCGAAATCATAATCATTATAGTCATTAAAATCATTCTTCTTATAATAATATTCTCTCCATGCCTCAAGAAGCCATGGATATTTCATTGCTGATATACAATTATTACAAATTGCTCCACCATTTGAAACCTTAAAAAATGTTGGATTTGGATTTCCGCATATGCAGCATGTTTTAAGGTTTGGAGCTACACCAAATACATACAGCATTTTAATTAAATAAATTGATAATATTTTTTTAGGATTAGTGCTTAATCCTAAAATTACATTTTTTATAAAATTATATGTAGCCTCATGATTAATATCATCAGGTAGATATTTTATAACAGCAAGTATTATCTGTATAGCATTTAAAAAATCTATTGATTCAGTATTTGAAAAAATAGATTTTTCAATAGTATATTCGCTTAATTTAGGAAAATTACTATCAGTTGCTACAAAGGAAACTATATTTAAGGTAGTAGTAAAGCCTAATAAGCCATTTTTAGGCTTATTAGCTCCAATTGCTCTTATACTCACCTTTCCTAATGGTGTATAAAGGTAAACAATCTTAGATGCTTCCTTATAATCAATTGAATTAATTACTATACCTTGTGTTTTCATATTAGAAATTATCGGTTGAATAGCCTAATATTCTTAAATCATTAGGTCTATCCTTCCAGTCCTTTTTAACCTTAACCCATAAATCTAAATGGATTTTACGATTTAGCATTTTCTTAATGTCACCAATCGCCTTTTGCTTAATTAATTTGATTAATTCACCATTATGACCTATTATAATTTTCTTTTGACTATCACGCTCTACATAAATAGTTGCGTAAATATCTAAATATTCAGGATTTTCTTCACAATCCTTCATAGAATCTACTACTACCGCGATACTGTGAGGCACCTCCTCTTTAGTATTTAATAATACCTTTTCACGAATTAATTCGCTGATTAGGAATCTATCACCATGGTCTGAAACCATATCATCTGGATAAAATTTTGGACCAAATGGTAAGCATGAGCGAATTGTATCAAGTAAAACATCCATATTTTTGTTTTCAATAACTGAAATAGGGAATACTCCTGCAAATGGATATAAATCCTTATATAGAGCTATTGTAAGGTCTATATCATTAAATTTTTTTAATTGATCTACCTTATTGATTACTAAAAATACAGGCATTTTAGTTTTCTTTAAATTATTTAAAATTATTTCATCGCCCTTTAAAACCTTTTTAACAGGTGTAGTCATAAAGATTATTGCATCTACACCACTAGTTGCATCATATGAAGCATTAACCATTCTTCTTTGAAGCTCAGTTGATGGCTTATGAATACCTGGCGTATCAGTAAAGGCGATTTGATACTCATCAGTAGTAACAATACCTAATATTTTATTTCTTGTTGTTTGTGGCTTATCACTCATAATGGCAACCTTTTTACCAACAACCTTATTTAAAAATGTAGATTTACCTACATTAGGTCTACCGATTATAGCAACAAATCCAGATTTAAATGTATCAAATTGCATTCTATAAATCCTCACTATTAAAGCTGTAAGGTAAGAAATCAGCCACCTTACATTCCATTGTATTCTTATTTAAATTAGCTAATACAACAGGAGTATTAGGATATAATAATTCAGACATAACCTGTCTACATGCACCACATGGTGAAATAGGATGAGGTGTTTGTCCTACAATACACATTGCAACTACATCTTCCTTTGTATAGCCATCACTTATTAATTTAAATAGAGCTGTTCTTTCAGCACAGTTAGATAAGCCATATGATGCATTTTCAACATTACATCCTAAAACATATGAGCCGTCCTTTAAAAGAAGTGCAGCGCCTACCTTGAAATTCGAATATGGAGCATAAGCCTTTTCTCTTGCCTTAAGTGCCATATCAACTAATAAATCTTTATTAAACATTATCTTAATATTCCTGCCTTATTTAAAATTTCATCTTGTTTTTTAAACATGATTTTTTCATCTTCCTCAGTCATATGATCAAATCCACATAAATGAAGGTATCCATGTACTGCAAGAAATGCTATTTCTCTATCTTTTGAATGACCATATTCCTCTGCTTGCTCGTATGCACGATTAACACAAATGAATATGTCACCCATTTCATCAAGAAGCTCGTTTTCTAAATCATCGCATAAGGCAAATGATATAACATCTGTAATCTTATCGATTTTTCTATATTCTCTATTTAATTCTTGAATCTTTTCCTCATCAACAAAGATAATATTGAATGTTTTCTTTAAATTAATATCCTTGAATAAGGATTTTAAGATTTTAATATATCTTTTTAAATCCTCATTTGTTTCATTATAAAAGTTTACTTTCATTCTTGATTTTCACTTGCCTTAACGAATGCTGCAAGCTGTTTACCTTCCTTATCCTTTAATTGCTCTACAGAATGCATTGTTTCAATCATTAGCTTAACAATCTTTTCAAGTGTAGAGTTTGGTGTATAATCAGCAACACATACATAGTTAATTCTGTTATCCTCAACTAATTGAGTGGCACGCTTTCTTCCACCACTTGGATATAAAGCGATAGCCTTACCACCCTTATCTCTAATTAATCTCATACAAGGAATATCAGTTAATCCATCACCAATATAAATCATATTATGGTAATCGATAACCTTATCAGGTTGAGACTTATTTAAGTTGTCATCATCTCTAATATCTAATATACCCTTAGCAATTCTAAAGATATATTGAGTTTTTTGAGTATAGTTAATAGCTACAGATGGCCATACAGCCTCACCAGTTTCATCATATAGGAATTTACATCCATAAATCTTTTTGAAGAATTTAGCTATATCAGTACCTTCAATAATTTCAGTTATACCTGAAGAGATAATATAGTGCTCAACAACACATCCAACTTCCTTAGCATATTGATTAATTCTATCAAACCATGTTGCAACACCACGATATAATTGAATATTTTTACCACATTCATTTAAATACTTTTCAGTAAGTGGAATATTTTTTTCTTTACATTTTTTCATCATCATATACATGTATGATAAGATTCTATCCATTTCATTTTCATCTGTTAATTTACCTGTATCTCCCCAAAATTCAGTTGGGGTAATACCTAAATTTTTGATGAAATCATATTCTTGCATATCTGTTGTAGATAATGTTTTATCAAAATCATATAAAATTGCTATCTTTGTCTTTGCCATAATTTATTATTCTCCTATTCATTATATGAAATAGTATTAAATTCATTTATCATCTTTTGGATTTCTTTATAGATGTAAATTAAGAAATCACCATGAAGCTTATAATTTGTATCTAAATCAATAAAGCTTTCCTTGTATTGATTAGCTTCCTCAATTGTAATTACATTTCCTTCAGCATCTAAAATAGCTGTACTATATCTTTCATTAATTTGATCTAATGTAAGACCAGTTGCTTCTTGAATGAAATTAATTGATTCATCAAGATTGAAGCAAATATTTTCAAATGATTTATAGCTTCCTAGCTCCTTATAATAATCAAATAATTTATTATTTACATATTCATTAATCTCATCAGTTGCATATTCCTCATCACTTAAAATTTGTCTATATACATCAACTATATATGTCATAAGTGGTGCGCCATCAACTTGCGCTAAAAATCCCATAAGTGTACTATACATCTTATTGTTGAATTGCTCCATAATGTAATCAAACTTTTCTTGGTCAATTACATTATTTTGTAGCTGTACCTGATAACGAGCTATTACCTCATCGTATTGGTTTAATGCAAATGCTCTATCGAAATTACCATTACCGAAGCATGATAAATTAGCTTTAGTATGAATTAAATAGTATACATAACCATTCTTTTCAATTTTAACAATATCAATTACACTAAATTCAATAGCCTCAAGGTATGGAACTTTAACTGATAATGTAGATAAAATTTGCTCACCTGATGATACATTGATCTTTACAATTAAATATTCAGGGTCATATTCTGAATAAATACCTATATTCATTCTACTTTCATTCGAAAGCTCAACCTTAATATTTTCTACACTCTTTCTTAAATGCATTGCAATTAAGAATTCCTCGCCATCAAATAAAAATGGAATATCTAGATTAACTAGTGAGTCATTTGTAGCCTCAATATTATCAAATTGATCATCGATGTATTTGCTATAACCTGTAATCATTTCAGCAGTAATGCTATCCTTCATATCAAGCATATTTAATGGTAGTATACAGCTCTTATTATTCGTATGTGATTTATGCTGCTTATGTGTTGATTTAATTTCCATAAATTCATTAACGAATTCTTTATATTCATTTCCTAAAAAGGCATTTTCGCCAACTGTTCTTAATGAGTTAGGTATTAATAGTTTTTTAATACCTGTACTAATGAAAGCCCAGTTTTCAATTACCTCAACACCCTCTTGAATAACAACCTCTTCTAGATTCTTACATCCAGCAAAGGCATAAGCTCCAATAACCTTAACAGTGCCTGGAATGATAACCTTTTTTAGATTATTCATTTCAATAAAGCTATTTGGTTCAATTTTACTTACAGGCACATCCTCAACGGTTGTAGGTATTAATAGCATTTTTTCATCCTTTGAGCATCCTGTAACTACAGCCATATTACCTCTAATTTCGTATTCAATCATATAGCATCCTCCAATTCCAAGCCATTATGTTTATTTTGAAAAGCTCTTTTTTATATTTTACTCGATTTTTAACGATTTTTCAATAAAAAAAAGCCTAGTAAGAGGCCTTATTATGCATATTTATAAATATTATATATTTATATTTAAGTTATTCATCCTTATTTCATAGTAATAAGTTCTAAATTTAATTGTTAGAAATATATTATTTACTAATTTTTGAGATTTAATATTTAAAAACTTAAATAAATTCAATAATTTCCATATATTTTCCAATAATTATGATATAATAACTATGGTGGTAAAAATGAAAAAAAGATTATTAATATTTCTTCTTTTATTAATGCTAATTCCGGTTACGGGATGTGAATTTTTAAAAGAAAATTCAACTGATATTTATTATACTTATCCTACATCTGATGAAGGACCAGATGATAATTATACCGTGCCTTTTCCTGAAATTCAGGGTGATTTTAAGGTAATATTTGATTGTAATAATGGATATATTTTTGAGTCTAAAACTAATGATGAAAATAAGGTAATAAAGCCTCAAAATCCTAGAAAAATAGCTTCTGCCTTCTTATATTGGTGTAGTGATGAGGAGCTGCAAAATGAGTTTAATTTCAATGCTAAAATCACTGAAAATATAACATTATATGCTAAATATTATATTGATTATGCTAAGCTAAATAATGTTGTTTATTCTACTGTGATTAAATCTAATGTAAGAATTGAATGTGAATTCTATAATAGCTCATTATCCTCTGATAAATCACGCTCATTAGGCAGCGGTGTAATTGTATACGAGGATACAAATAATTATTATTGCTTAACTAACAATCATGTTGTATATAATAAATTAAGATATTCTAGATATACAGTTGAGGATTGTTACGGAAATGAATATAATGGTACACTTATTAAGAATTTAAATACATATGATCTAGCATTACTTAAATTTGCTAAAATACCTGATATTGATATTAAGGTAATTAAATTAGCTCTGGATAATTTAAGCATTTATGAAGGTATTATTTCAATGGGTACTCCTCAAAGCTTAACAAATGCCGTTACTTATGGAAATATATTATCAACATCATATACATTTACTCCTCCTGCTGATTCTATTGAGATTAGCAATGTCGAATTTAAAGTTTATACTCATACAGCTCCAATTTATAATGGCTCTTCTGGTGGTGCATTATTAGATACTAATATGAATTTGGTTGGTATAAATTTTGCATCTAGTGTTAATGCTGATACAAATAAATTTAATTTTGCATATACTGTTCCACTATCAAATGTTAAGGAATTCTTAGCATTAGCTGGGATCAATTTATAAAGAAAAACTCCCTGAAAATAAGCATAAAAGCTTAAATTCAGGGAGTTTTATTATTATATTAATGATTTTATATATTTCATAAATATTTCACGCATAGGATATCCTAGATAATTAAATGAAGCAAATCCTGCATTTGTGTTAGCCTCACAGAATAATAAATTATTCACTCCTATAACATAATCAACACTTATAATATCGCCCTTAAGTGCTTTAGAAATATTAATGGAATTTTCGATTAATTCATCAGTTAATTCGTAATTATAGCTTAAGCCGCCTTGAGCTAAATTAGATTTAAAATCAGAATTATTTTCTCTTAAAACAGCTCCGATTGCCTTATTTCCAACGACATATACTCTTACATCCTTACCGTATGATGTTCTTATATATTCTTGAATTATATACTCATCTCTATCTATATTTTGAGTATTTTGATTATAATCATTTTCATTATTAACTAATATAACACCATTACCCTGTGCACCATGACGGTATTTCAAAATGAATGGTAATCCAACCTTATTACATATTTCTTCAAATGTATAATTACCTAGTAAATATGTTTTAATTTGCTTAATATTTAATGTATCAACAAGGCTATGAGTTAGCCATTTATCACGGCATGTTGTTATTGTATATGATGAATTAATTGTTTTAACACCCTTATTTTCAAAGTGATTCATTAATATATGCTCTTGTCCTCTTACAAAGACAATTTTTGGATATTCCTCTATTATTTCGTTTTTATAGTAAAGAGTATTATTTTCTATATTAAAATATGGATAAAACATTAATTTAGCCTTAATTCCTTGATTTAAAGCCTCATTTAGCATTCTCGTAGCTGGAGTTTCCTCTAGCACATCAAATGTAGAATTATAAATAATCCATAAATCCATAATATCCTCCTTTAGGAAAAAATAAGCCACTAACAGTAGCTTATTCTAAATTCTTCATAAATTCAGTGAAATATTCAGGTAATTCAGAATCAAATTCAACCCATTCATTAGTGCTTGGATGAATAAATCCTATAGACTTAGCGTGTAAAAATTGACCTTGATCACCAATTATTTTTCTTTTTCTTCCGTATAATTGATCTCCAACTAGTGGATGACCGATATATTCAAGATGAACTCTAATTTGATGAGTTCTACCTGTTTCAAGCTGACATTCGATATAAGTGAAATCCTTAAATCTTTTTAGAACAGTGAAATTAGTAACAGCGTATTTACCATCCTTAACTACAGCCATTTTCTTTCTATCATCCTTGCTTCTACCAATAGGGACATTAATTTTACCCTTGTTTTCACTTATTACACCATAAACTAAGGCATGATATTTTCTTTTACAGCTATGAGCCTTTAATTGCTCAGTTAATGATAATGATGCCTTATCATTTTTAGCGATCATTAATAAACCTGTTGTATCCTTATCAATTCTATGAACGATACCAGGTCTTACAACACCATTAATTTCAGCCAAATCATCAATTTCATATAATAAGCCATTAACTAGAGTTCCCTCTTGATTACCAGCGCCAGGATGAACTACCATTCCCTTAGGCTTGTTTACTACAACAACATCGCTATCCTCATAAACGATGTCTAATGATAGGTCCTCACCCTCAAGCTCAAGCTTTTTAGGCTCGATATCTAATAAAGTGATTTCATCGTTCAATTGAGCCTTAGTTGAAGGCTTAAATGCTTTACCATTTAATAAAATTTTCTCTTCTTCAATCATTTTAAGAATATATGATCTAGTTTTATCAGGAATTAGCTCTACTAATGCCTTATCAATTCTCATAGCAACATATTCTTTAGTGATAATAACTTTATCCATTCTTTTTAGCTCTCCTTTCTGCTAGGAATATATAATCGATAGCGAAGATTATTAGGCCTATAACTAGATACATATCCGCTACATTAAAAACAGTTGTTCCTAAATTAAATGCAGTACATAGCCAGTCAAATGGCTTAAATATAATCATATCTACAACACCTGGTCTATATTCACTTAATCCTGGTATTATAGATATTAATCTATCAAAGAAATTACCAACACATCCAGCAAACGCTAATGTTAATGATAATGATGAAATTTTAGCCTTTTTCCAATCATTTTTTGAACACATATAGCCTAAAATAATTGTAGCTACAAAGCTTATAATAACTAAAATTATTGTAGTATCCTCAAACATACTCCAGGCTGCACCCTTATTATAAACCTTTGTAAAATAAAGGCAATTAGGGATAAATTCATATGTTGAATTTAATGCTAAATAATATTCTGTAAATAATTTAGAAAGCTGATCTAATAATACTAGTACAAAAAATATTATTAAGGTAATTGCCATTAAATCACTCCCATTTCTACTATCAATAGTACAATACAGTATACGAACATACCAAAGGCAAATGTGTCAGTAATATATATTATACTTGTATTTTCAATTTGATTATTTGTTATTAATTTTAAGTAAAACATATCAGCTAAAAATACTAATAATATTATTAAGGTTCCTATAGCGAATATACATAATTCCATTAAATTATTAAAAATTAATAAATTTATGAATATTGCGATTGGTCCTGAAACAAATAATAATGCTAATAATATGCTTACAGCAAAATATAAATATTTTTTCATTTGAGGAGTATTTAATTCCTCAATTTGGCGTGAGACACTAGAGTATGTATCTTTATTCGAAGTCATTCTTGTATCCCTCCATTAAATATTTTAAAGCGTCATAAAATGTGCTTATTTTAATAAGCTTCATTTTTTCCTTACAAGGTAATGAATTATAAGCCTCTAGGGCATCTGCATAATTAGCCTCTACACAGAAAAATACATCAATATTATCATCCATCGCAGTAGGTATCTTCTCTCTTATTCCGCCAATTGCACCTACAGTACCATCAATAGATATGGTACCTGTACCTGCAATTTTTAGTCCTCTTGTTATATCCTCTTCAATTAGTCTATTAAAAATAGATAATGTTTGAAGTAAGCCACCAGATGGTCCACCAACATTTTCAGTATTAATCTTTATTTTAGGGAAAATAGTATCTAAATTAATGCTATAACGTCTATAAGTATTATAGTATGCAATTGCATCATGCTCATTTAATATTATAGTTTCTCTAGATCCATTTCTTAAAATAGTAATTTCATCACCAATATAAGGCGTAGAATTCCATGAAGCTAGGAATTCCTCTTCATTATCTATTGAGATACCATTTTTAGCAATAATTCTATCTCCAACCCTGAAATTAGATTTTTCTGAATAGTAGGTAACATCTAAGCTACTTAATTTATATTCAATATAAATACCTGGATCAATCTTCTTTGCTTCCTCATAAGATAGAATAATAGATTGATAAATACTTGATTCATATTGAATTTTACCTATCAAATTATATTCATTATTTGATAGATGTGATGTTTGCTTAGATATTTCACCCTTTTCGATAGTAGGTATAAAGTCAGCTAATAAATTTTGGAATAAGGTCGATTTTTGCATATTTATTACATAAATGGTTGAAAAACTACCACTTTCAGTATAATCAGTTTCTACCTCGACAACACTGGTAAATTTTGTTGTATCACCCTTTAAAATTAGGTAATAATTTGTTCTTGTACAGCAAAATATTAAAATTGTTATATTTATTAAAAAGGCTATTGTAAATAATAGCCAATTTTTTTTAAATAAAGCCTTCATTATTTAATATCCTTAATGAATAGGTCAATATTTTTCATTTTATTATATTTTACACCTGCAGCATCTAGCATTCTTTTTGAAGCAATATCACCCTCTGTACCAGCATATTTATCAGACATATAAATAAGATTTTTAACACCTGATTGAATAATTAGCTTAGCACATTCATTACAAGGGAATAATGTTACATATAATGTAGCATTCTTTAATGATTGAGTTGAATTTAATATTGCATTTGCCTCTGCATGTACCACATAAGGATACTTGGTATTTAAAATATTATCATCAGACTTACCCCAAGGAAATGTAGAATCATCACATCCATTAGGGAATCCATTATAACCTATACCGATTATTCTTTTATCTTGATTAACTAAGCAAGCACCCACTTGAGTTGATGGGTCTTTGCTTCTTTTTGCTGAAAGTAATGCTACTCCCATGAAATACTCATCCCATGAAATATGCATAATATCACTCCTTTAACTATTATGGATTTAATCTATCTGGTCCACGGAATATGAACATTGCATCCTTAATACCTTGATTGAATAAAATCATAGTAATACGGTCAACACCAATTCCGAATCCACCATGAGGAGGACAACCATACTTAAAGAAATCTAGATAGAATTTAACATCGTTATCTAATCCCTTTTCCTTAGCTTGCTTAACTAGAATATCATATCTATGCTCACGTTGTGCACCTGTTGTAATTTCACAGCCCTTCCAAATAAGGTCGTATCCACATGGAACACCATCTTCATTACGCATATGATAGAATGCTCTACATTCCTTAGCATATCCAGTAATGAATAAGAATTCATGACCAAACATATCCATAGATAATTTAGCTACCATTCTTTCACCTTCAGTAGTTAAATCACCCTTTTCCTCTTCAGGAACAACATAGCCATATCTAGCCTCTAGCTCCTTATAAACATCCTTTAAATCCATTACAGGGAATGGTAATGTAGGAACTACAACATCAATGTCATAAACCTTCTTAATTTCCTCACCATATTTTTCACTTACAGCTTGTAATGCATATGCAAGCATTTCCTCTTCCATCTTCATTACATCGTAATATGATTCAATATATGAGAATTCAAGGTCAAATCCTGTAAATTCAGTTGCATGCTTACGGCTTGCGAACTTTTCAGCTCTAAATACTGGTCCTGATTCGAAAATACGTTCAAATCCTGAAGCCATAGCCATTTGCTTATAGAATTGTGGTGATTGCGCTAGATAAGCATTTCTATCGAAATATTCTACCTTAAATACACCAGCACCAGATTCAGATTCAGCACCAACAAGCTTTGGTGTGTGAATTTCAATAAAGTCATTATTTATTAAGAATTCTCTGCACTTTGCAACAAATAATGATTGAGTCTTAAACATTAAGGTATTCTTATCAGTTCTTAAATCGATCCATCTGTAATCAATACGTAAATCGATATTAGTTTCTTCACCCTTAGGTGCAACGATTGGAGATGGTTCTGCAATACTATGAATTTTAATAGTATCAGGATACATTTCCATATTGTTTAATTTAACGTATTCAGAAGCTTGAATTAATCCTTCAGCCTCAATAACTGAATCAATTGTGATTTGGCTTAGAATGTCTTCTAATTCTGGATGATTAGCCTTTTCAATAGTTAATTGTAGCTTTCCAGAAATATCTCTTAATACGATGAAGCACATCCATTTTTTATTTCTAATATTTTCAACAAAGCCGGCTACCTTATTTACTTCGCCAAGCTTAATGTCCTTTAGCATTACTCTTTTCATATAATTACTCCTTCTTTTCTTTACAGCCTTGACAGCTTGTTAATGTATTAATTTTATTTAAAATATAAGGATAAACATCATAAATTGAGATAGTTTCTTGTAAATCATTTGAATTATCCTTGATATTTATTTTGAATTCCTTTAATTCATTATCACCTAAAATACAAGTGAATCTAGCATTATTCTTATCAGCCTTTTTAAATTGGCTCTTTAAGCCTCCGCCTAGGAAGTCCATTTCACAAGAAAGACCACCAATTCTACAAATATTCATAAGTCTTAAAGCTTCCTTTTGAGCTTCGCTACCTAAGGCTATGAAATAAGCATGAATCATACTTGGTGGACATAGCTTCTTACCAGCTAAGCTTGTAGCAAGTAATAGTCTTTCAAGACCGAATGCCATACCTACACCTGGTGTCTTAGGTCCATCTAAATCCTCGATTAGCTTATCATATCTACCACCAGCACCAATAACATTTTGAGCACCAAACTCAGGTACATTAACCTCAAGCTCAAATACAGTGTGTGAATAATAATCTAATCCACGAACTAGGTTATAATCAATTTCATATTCTAATTCTAAGCTATCTAAAGCTTGTAATACCTCGTTAAATCTATTTTTAGATTCTTCATTTAGGTATTCATTAATCTTAGGAGCTGTTTTAAAGAATTCTTGACCTCTACAAGCCTTACAGTCTAAAATTCTTAATGGATTCTTTTGAAGTCTATTTAAGCAGTCTGGACATAAATTAGCCTTATATTGCTCGAAATAATTAACTAATACCTCTCTATAGGTATTTCTTGACTCCTCATCACCTAATGAATTAATTTTAACCTTAACATCCTTTAATCCTAAAGCCTTAATTAACGCAGCACCTAAAGCAATAACCTCTGCATCAATAAGTGGGCTTGAGCTACCTAATGCTTCAACACCAAATTGATTAAATTGTCTATTTCTTCCCTTTTGAGGACGCTCATATCTAAACATTTGACCCATATAGAATAGCTTAGTTACAGGATTTTCTACATATAGCTTATTTTCGATATAGCTTCTTGCAACACCTGCAGTTCCTTCAGGTCTTAATGTAATTTTCCTGTCTGATCTATCTTGGAAATCATATGTTTCCTTTGTAACCATATCAGATGTATCATTTGCATCTCTATGGAATACATCGAAAGACTCAAAAATTGGAGTTCTAATTTCCTTATAGTTATAAAGCTTACAAATCTTTCTAATAACATCCTCTAATTTAGCCCATTCTCTAGACTCATTAGGTAATATGTCATATGTTCCTTTTGGTTTTGTAATCATATTACATTCCTCCTTTATATTCTTGTTTATAAAGCGAATAGAAATATCCTATTTCACTTCCATTTTTTCCTTGTACTATTGCTTGATGCTCATATCTAAATCCACATTTTAAAATAACATTTTTACTTCTAAAGTTAGCTTCAGTATGACCTACAATTAGCTTATTTAATTCTAAATGCTCAAATCCAATCTCCATAACCATTTTTAAGCATCTAGTCATTATGCCCTTTCCCCAATAGCTTCTATTTAATGAATATCCTATTTCACAGCTATTTTGCATTCTGTTATATGTATGATAATCAATCATACCGATCATCTTACCATTCATAACTATCGCATATCCAACAGGTAATCCATCTAGTGGACGCTTATAAAATACCTCATTAATAGTCCATAAGGCTTCCCTTGGATTATTAAATGGTCCCCAATTTAAATGCTCGACTACTAATGGATCACTTCCTAATTCAAAATAATCCATATAATCTGTTGGTAAAATTTCACGTAAGGTAATTTTACCTAATCTTACCTCAGGAATGTTTGTTTTCATATAATCTCCTTAATAAAAAAACGCCCTAATATAAAAAAACATATATAAGGACGTGTGTAGTCGTGGTGCCACCTTACTTCAGCATAAAGCTCTCATTATCCGTTAACGCCTGGTACGTCTTTTATTAAAAGCACTCCAAAGTGTCTTTCGAATTATAGTTTATAGATGCTTTCACCAACCATCCTCGCTTTGATAAATCATATAATTGTACTTTCTTCTTCATCATTTTATAATACGTGTATAATTTTATCATTTATCATGTCTTAATTCAAGTTTTATATTATATACTTTACTTATTTTTAAACAAAAAATAAGAAATATAATTATATACTATAATTAAAATCAAAATAATGATATAATTTATGCAAATAAGGAGTGATATTATGATTATTTGTCTAAATAAATATGGAAGAATATTAAGCTGTGGAGATATTGTAAATTATATCTATTTACCATTTAATGAATATGCTGGCTATTCAATGCCATTAATTCTTCCTGTTACAGGAAGCTTAGTAATCGGATTGGATAGACAAGAAAATTATTATATAAATGCTAAAGGTAATATTTCATATGATTATAATGGTCGTGTTAATAAAATTGGTAATGATGTGATTGCTTATAACTATTCTAATGTTATTGAAAAAATAGGCTCTAGCTCTATTACATATAGATATTCAGATGGTAAGCTATATTCGATTGGTGGAATAAAAATTGAGCATGCGCCTGTAGCTAAATCAGGTGAGGAGCTAATTGTAAAAATTGGTGATTTGAGTATTTTATACGAAGGTATTAGTGAATTTGCGTCTGCTGGATGTATTTCAAAAATTGGTAAGGCTGATGTTCATTATAATGGCGGAAAGCTTCAAAGAATTAATTGGCGTCCTAACTATGTTCATGATGATTGCTATCTTTCAGAAGGTTGTGGAGATATATTATTTAAAAGATTATATCAAATTGATGAATCGAGAATTGTATATGAATTAAAGGGAAATAATGCTGGAAAAATTCTGAAAATCGGAGCTAATGATATAAAATATGTAGCTTCTGGTATTAACACAGGACTACCTTCAAAATATAAATCTGAAAATATTTCTTACGATTCATATGGCAGAATTATTAGTATAATATAATAACAAAGACTCATATCAAGGTGTGTGATATGAGTCTTATTCTTTTTATCTGAATTTTCTTAAAAATAGCTTATAAATTTCCATTATGCCTACCATAACAAGAGATAGTCCTATTGAAACTGCAAAATAACCGATATTAAGTGGTACAAATTCAAATATATCTCTTACATATGGAGTATAAATTACAAATATTTGAAGTGCAAATCCTAATATAAACGCAAAGTTCATAAACTTATTTTTATAGCTTTTTCTACTGAAAACTGAATGGTCAGATTTAATATTATATGCGTGGAATAATTGTGTTGTTGACAATGTTAAAAATGCCATAGTTTGCCCAATTGAATGAGCTAATTCCATATTATCTGGATTAGAATATTGTCCAATTATATAAGCAATTAATGTTACTGTACCAATAATCAAGCCCTCAAAAGCTATTTTTACTGCATATCCGTTAGCAAAAAAGCCTTCCTTTTTACTTCTTGGCTTACGATTCATAATTGAATCCTCTGCTTCCTCCATACCAATACCAAAGGCTGGTAATGAATCAGTTATTAAATTAATCCATAATAAATGAATTGCCCCTAGAGGAGTTCCTAAATTTAATATGCCAAAGGCTGTTAAAAATGAAGCAACAAATATTGTTATAATTTCACCAATATTTGATGATAATAAATATTTTACGCATTTACGAATATTATCATAAATACCTCTACCTTCCTTTACTGCCTCAACAATAGTAGAGAAATTATCATCAGTTAAAATTATATCAGCTGTAGCCTTAGATACATCAGTGCCTGTAATGCCCATGGCACAGCCTATTTCAGCTTTTTTAAGAGCAGGTGCATCATTTACACCATCTCCTGTCAT
>JAZQVB010000257.1:0-3670 GCA_045631605.1 Anaeroplasma sp. | reverse complement strand
TTTTGTTTTGAATGAATCCATATAATAATCCATTATTATCATATAAGAAATCTAATCTATCATTAGAGTTCTTATATTCTGTAATTAGTCTATTTCCTAAATAGAAATATTGTGTTGTTTCAGATCCTGAATCTCTATCATCATTATATTCATATTCAACAACCTTTTTAATTCTTAATCCTTCATGATTATAATAATATCTATGATAAATAGTAGTGTCATTATCCGGTGTTTCAGTAATTAAAACTAATCTCTTTCCTTCAAATGTATAGGCTTTATCGCCAAATCTTTCTGGATATAATGGTTGAGCTTGGCTATATGTGATTGTTTGTCCTGCTACTGAAGCTAATCTATCCTTAATTTGTGGATCATATGTAAATGTTTTATTTCCATACGTTTGGATATTACCGTTTGTATCATATGTAATTGATGTACCATTATCATTCGTTAAGAATCCTAAATAATTGTAATCATATGTTTTATTACCAAACTTTGAATCTATAATGCTTTTAACATTACCATTTTCGAAGGTGTAATTTCTTTCGGTTAATCTAACCCCTCCATTTAATTCTATTAATTCTTTATCAATTCCTAATTGATTTTCTTTACTACTAACCTTATCATAATATATTGAATTAGAAATAATTTCATTATCGTTATACATTACATCCTTTTTCTTAAGCATACCTAGCTCATTATAATGCGATGCGGATGTATTAATTATTAAATTATTATACAGTCTATTAATTGTTTGTAATTCACAATATGCATTTCTTACACTTAGACACTCAATTTGTCCATATAATGGATATACTGTTGTTTCAGTTAATCCATTAACTGTAACAATTTCTTCTTTTGCTTTACGACCAATTACTGTAATCAATTCACCAAATTCAACACCATTATTAACAGTTTGAAGTACTTCAGTTCCATTAACATAAATCCTAATATCTTTATATGTAGAATATTCATCTGAATAATGATTGTATGAGAATGATACAAAATGCCACATCTTTATATTTAATGCTAATCCTGTGGAATATTCGGCACTATTAATTTTATATTTTAATTCTCCTGTTGAATCTACATATAATTCAATTGAATTATTTTCTTGATCAAATGCTTGGAATAAATATCGCTTTGAAGATAAAATATCTAAATATACTCTCATAGCGATTGTAGCTACGCTACTATTACCAAATTTATAGGCTAGCATATTACCATCGGCTACATATGCATAACGTTTAGTATCTAAGTTATAATTAAATGCTCTATCCTTATCTAATTCATATGTTCTAGGCTCAAAATCAATCGGTATGTTACCAGATAATGATTTAACACTATTAGATAATGGATAAATATCAAAATTATCTCTAATATCACTATCAATTTGATAATCATTAGTTACAGTATGATTAACATATGTAATGTCATCATCTTGAATTTGGATATCAATAAGATATTCTTTTGTTTCAAAATAATGCTTTTTCAAGAAGCTAATGTCAAACGGCCTATTATTACCTACTACTAATCCTGTATAATGTCCTTCTAAAACATTATATACTGTAAGTGATGTTGCTCTATGTCCAAGGAAATAATATAAATCAGAGTTTACAAGTGTTGGATTAATAGCACATGTACCTGTTTTAGTATGACCATTTAACATAATATAGAACCTATTACCATTCCAAATTATGCCAAAGTAATTCCATTCTTTATTGTTAATAGTATTTGGTGTTTCTAAAATATCATATGTAACATTATTTTCATTAGTATAAACTACCTTTAATTTATTTTGATTTGTAACATATACCTTAATTGCTTTATTAATTGTATTACGTGCCGCAGCGTAAAATAATATATCATCAGAAGCTAATGATTGTGGTTTTACCCAAAATGCTACACTACCAAATGTTGATCCAATGTCATTCACTTTATATGCCGCAGTTTTATAAAATGATAATTCCATACATGGAATAACTAATGATGATAATGATGGTTCAATATACACAGCACTAGCTTTTGTATTTATACATTTAATTTCTTTATTTTTACCTACTAAATCTGTCGATTTTGTGTAATCAACACTCAAAATATCATCTTTATTTTGATATTCTTTAAAGAATGATAGCGGATGTGAACCATTAGATCTAGATATTGAATCATATGTTTTAATTAGTTCATAATCCTTAACATTAATAATCTCTTCATTTATTTCATTTAAATTATCGTATCCGATTTTTACACTTACTTCTTCTACATTATTTTTACTCTCTGTAACTTCTACAATTAACTCATCTGAATTATATGTATATTTTGTTTTATATGTAGCACCATCAACATATGATAATACATAATCAACCTTATTGTTTTTATACACATATTCATATTTTAATGATTGTCCATACGCTGTTACATAATAAATATATTTTAATTGATGATTGTCATAAACAAATCTATATTTGTTTGTAGTATTTCCATGTGATACATATTCAATTTCATCATCAGTATTGTAATCAATCTTATAAATTAGAGTTCCTGATAAATATACCTCTTCAATGCTCTTTGTTTCATTATAAACAAATGTATATTTCAATACTGAATCAACATATATATGCTTAATTAACTCATCCTCATATACATACTTAATCTTACAGTTATTATTATGATTATCAATATCCTTGAACATTTTGCTTAAAATTCTATTTTTAGTATTATATTCTAATTCTAAAATTGCTTTAACACCTTCAATTTTACATAATCTATTAAAATTAGCTGAATCATAGCTATACCTTGTAATATTGTTTAAAGCGTCTTTACTTTCAATAATATCTCCATATTCATCATATACTGTCTCGTTACGATCATACGTCGTTTCACTTTCTATAACCTGACATGTAATCTGATTATCGTCACTATATACATTATTACATGTAATACTATGTTGTGATTTAATAGTTTCTAAATTACCTCTTGAATAGCTATATGTAACAACATTCCCCTCACTATCCATTACTTCTTCTAATAAATTATTTGAGTTATATTTTCTAGCACTCTGGCTACTTCCACTTACTATATCAGTAAGATTTTGGTATTCGTCATATGAAAATAAAGAGCCTAAGTCCTTTTTCATAATACAAATATCGGTGAAATGTAATGAAGTATTCACATTTAATACTACTTCAAATTCAATCTCATCATATGAATGGTTAGCTTTTAAACCTAAAGTTAATAAATCAAACTCCTCCGTGAAAATTGAAGAGAAATATCCTTCTATTTCATCCATTAAAACATTATTCTTATATGTTCTAACAATTACATTTACATCTTCATTTACGTTAGAAGTGTTGTTGTTATCACATTTGCCAAACATAAATAATGAGATATTATCTAAAGCTAAGCCGCTACATTCTAATCTATATTTAAATGATCCATATCCTTCTGCCTTATAAATATTACATAGACCTAAATTACCTAACATTTGATTTGTAATATTAGTTGAGGTAATCTGCATATTAGTACTTTTTGTTAATTCTTCAGAATAATTTTCAATTTCTAATAAATTATTTTCCATTGCGCTTGGAATATTAATAGGAATTGTCTTTTTCTTTAAATTTTTATGGTTATCATATTCATATTCTACAATCACTTTTTTATTAGTATATTCAAA
>JAZQVB010000256.1:0-1796 GCA_045631605.1 Anaeroplasma sp. | reverse complement strand
GATATTTTTCAAGCATATAATAGAAATCTAATATATATCTAATACCACAGCCATTTAATAAATGGTTATGAAAATGACATATACAATATAAGAAATGATCAGTGTTATTTAATTCATATGCATAGCCATTTAATTTATTAGCTAATTCAAATGGCTTTTTAAAATATAAATTATAATTATCACAGCCATATTCATCAAATAAATTAAAATGTATTTCCAGTTCTAATCCATTCTTTTCAAACGATATATGATGCATACAATCTCCATCATTTTTCTTAAAACCATTATCAAGAAGTAGCTTAGTTGCACACTTTAAATCTAATACCTTGATATATATATCGATATCTCCTCTTGTGCGAATCGCTGAATCAGGATATACATCACATAAAATAGAGCCTTTAAAATACAAATGATCAATTTTGTTTTCATTAAAAATATAAGATATTTCATTTTGAAGTGCTTTAAATTTTTCTTGTGTTACACAGGCAGAAATATAATATTTTTTATATTCCGGTAATTTATAAACAGGATATAAAATAGGCTGTAATGCTTGCTCTAGGGCAGACTTTACTAATTCCTTTGAATCCTTAGGATTATCTAAAGAATCATTATTAAGATATGCCTTTACTGCCTCAACTATATCCCTTTTCATACTTTACTCCTTCATTGTAATTACTTTTTGATTATCAATCCTTTTATTTCTGTGTGTAATATAAATAATTGTCTTATTTAATTTACTTATATTATTAATTATAATATCCTCATTTTCTGAATCTAGTGCACTACTAAATTCATCTAAAAGTAGAATTTCACTATTCTTTAATAGCGCAATCGCTATTAATAATCTTTGAATTTGACCAAGAGATAATCCTCTACCTCTTTCGCCTAGCTTTGTATTAAAGCCATCAGGTAATTGATTTATCTCATCATATATATTAGCCATTTTTAAAGCTTCAATTGCTTCCTCAAGCTTTTTACCAGTTAGTATATATATATTATCAATAATTGAGCCACTAAACAATATATTTTCCTGAGGCACATATCCAAATAATCCTCTAGTTTTAGAAGATAAATCCATTCTTCCTTCTTTAGTCTTTATATAAATTTGACCACTAGTAGGCTCAATAAATCCTAATAATAGCATAAATAATGTTGTTTTTCCTATCCCAGATGGACCTGATAATAGGACAATATCGTTCTTTTGAATTTCAAAAGACATATTATTAATAACTAAATTATCATTATCATATGAGAATGATACATTATCAAATACAATTGATTCAAAATCATTTATATTAGTTAATTCCTCATTATTATTTAAATTTAAAACCTCATTAATTCTTTCAATTGATGCAGATGATACATTATATTGATTAATTAACGCTGATAATGATAGCATTGGATTTTGAACATTAGATAATAGCTGAATTAACGCAATCAAGCTTCCGTATGTTAATATTGATTTTGAAATACCATAAGCTCCATAGCAGATTGTAGCTATATAGAATATAGTTGTAAAAGCGTATAATCCACTATTAGCTCCATGAATAATGTTATTTCTTTTTTTCTTAATAGAAATAGCATTATTATTTAAATTATTAAAATAATCATTTGCATATTTAGAAGCATTAAACGCTTGAATAAGCTTAATTTGATTATTAGATTCAATAATATAGCTATTTAGCTTACCATCAGCCTCCATTGAGGCTTTATGATGTGGCTTAATTAATTTACTATAGGCCTTAGCTAATAAAAATCCTATTCCACCAGCTAATAATATTACAATCAAATAAATA
>JAZQVB010000255.1:0-3422 GCA_045631605.1 Anaeroplasma sp. | reverse complement strand
ATGAAAATATAGAAGGAAAAGAGTAGAAATACTCTTTTTTTTCAATTGTATCACTTTTTACTTTAAAAAGTTTTTTTGGTATGTTATAATTGATTATATAAGTAAGCGTTTTACAGGAAAGGAATTTAATATGGGAAACTCTAAGATTAGAAACATTGCAGTTCTAGGCCACTTACAAAGTGGTAAGACAACTTTAGTTGAGTCTTTATACTCACTAACAACAGGTGCACCTAAGGGTACAGTTGAGAAAGGTACTACTATAAGTGATTATACACCTGAAGAAAAAGCAAGAATGAATTCAATCAAATCTGCCATAGTTCCAATTAATTATAATGATTATAAAATTAATTTAATTGACGTTCCAGGTAGTGATGATTTCATCGGGGAGGCTATTTCGGCCATTAACGTTGTTAAGGGTGCGATTTTAGTTATTAATGCTCAATCTGGTATTGAGGTACAAACAGTTAAGCATTGGAATATGCTTAGAAAGAGAAATATTCCTACTATCATCTATGTAAATAAGATGGATAAGGAAGATGTTCATTTTGAACCATTATTAGAACAAATCAGAGCTAAGTTAGGTAAGAATGCTATTCCATTCTGTTATCCAATGGGTCATAATGACAATTTTGATGGCTTCGTTAATATCGTTACTTTAAAGGCTAGAAAGTATAATGGTAAGGATTGCGAGGATGCTGAAATTTATGAAGATAAGCGTCTAAAGGTATTTGAGCTTCATAACACTATGGTTGAGGCTGTTGCTCAAACTTCTGAAGACCTATTAGAAAAATTCTTTATGGGTGAAGAATTAACAAAAGAAGAAATTCATGATGGTTTACGTACTGGTGTATTAAATGGTGAATTAATTCCAGTATTAGTTGGTTCTGCAACTAAGAATATCGGTTTACATACTATGCTAGAAATGCTAATCGATTATTTACCTAACCCATCTGATTTAAATCCAATCGTTGGTATTGATGCAAACGGTAATAGTGTTGAAAGAAAGACATTAGATGAAGAACCATTCTCAGGATTTGTATTTAAGACTAACGTGGATCCATATGCTGGTGTAAGTAACATTTTCAAGGTTAATTCAGGTGTTATTAAGGCTGGTGACGAGGTTTATATTCCTAATTTAAATAAGAGTATAACTGTTTCACAATTATATACAGTTTTAGGTGGTAAGCTAAACCAAGTATCAGAATTACGTGCTGGTGATATCGGATGTATTACTAAGGTTGAAGGATTAGAAAATTCTATGACATTATGTAATCCTAAGAACCAAATTACTTATGAAGCAATTGCATATCCAACTGCAGTTTACTATAAGGGATTAGTTCCAAAGACTAAGCAAGATGAAGATAAGATGTCTGTAGTATTATCTAAGATTATGCTTGAGGATAAGTCTATTGAAATTAAGCGTAACGTTGAAACAGCTCAATTATTAATTGGTACATTAGGCTTAGGTCACTTAAAGTACATCATCGATAAGATGAAGAATACTTATAAGCTAGAGGTTACTACTGAGGATACTCAAATTGTTTATCGTGAAACTATTAAGGCTAAGGCTACAGGTAATGGTAGATACGTTAAGCAAAGTGGTGGTTCAGGCTTCTACGGTGTTGTTCAAATGGATTTTGAACCAGCAGAAGAAAATACATTCTCTGAAGAAGTATTTGGTGGTGCAGTACCTAAAAACTACTTCCCAGCAGTTGAAAAGGGCTTCTTCGAGGCTTGTGAAAAGGGTCTTCTTGCAGGATTCCCAGTTATTGGTGTTCATGCAGTATTAAAGGATGGTAAATACCATGATGTAGACTCTAACGAATTAGCATTTAAGATGGCTGCAATTTTAGCATTTAAGGATGCTTATGAAAAGTGTAAGCCTGTTATTCTAGAGCCAATCATTAAGATTGTTGTAACTGTAGCTAGTGATGTTGTTGGTGATATTTTATCAGACTTAAATCAACGTCGTGCTAAGATCATCGGTATGGATATTAATTCAGTAGGTAACCAAAAGATTACTGCGTTAGTTCCTGAATCTGAAATTCTTGAATATGTAAATGACTTAAAGTCATTAACTCAAGGTGCAGGCTTCTTTAACCGTGAATTCTATGCATATGAGCAAGCTCCAGCTTATATTCAATCTGAATTATTAAAGAAATAATTTCATAAACTAAGGTGCTATTGGTTAGCACCTTTTTTTCTGCAGAAAAAAAAGTAGAATCGTTTGATTCTACTTGCTGCTAATTTCTTGAGCAATTTCAGTTTTAAATATTTTCTTTATTTCCTTCATATCATTAGTTTGACCAAGTGCGTACATTAGCTTACAAACTGCTGCCTCAGTAGTCATATCAAGTGCTTCAATAGCCCCTGTGCTAATTACCTTCTTGCCAACCTCATAAATATTGAAGTTAGAAGAATCATATAGGCATTGGCTTGTAACAACTACAGGAACATTATTATCGATAGAATACTTGATTTTAGATACGAAATCTCTTCTTACAAATGAAATTCCACCAGAGCCATATGCTTCAATAACGATTCCCTTAATTCCAGCATTAATTAATAAATCAATTATATCAGGATTAGTAGTAGGAGTAAGCTTTAGTAGGAATACATTTGTTTCTATTTTAGTATTTAAAATGGGTGCTTTAGTAGTATTGCCTTTGAAATCTCTTATTTCTAGCCCATTTGCGGTAATCTTTCCTATAGATTTTAAATTGATAGATTCAAATGCTGCAAATCCAGCAGTTCTTACCTTAACAGCTCTACATCCAATTATGATTCGTTTATCAAATGCTATAAAAATACCATTTATATTTGATTTTGTCATTTCAGCTGCAACCCTTAGATTGTTATATGCATCTGTAAGTGGATGTGTAATTGGTAATTGAGATCCTGTAAAGACAACAGGAATAGATGGATTTTGAATCATAAAGCACATCATTGATGCTGTATAAGCCATTGTATCTGTACCATGAGTTACAATTATACCATCGTATGATGACATTTTATCATATATGCATTTGGCAATTAGCTTCCATTCCTCAGGCTGTATGTTAGAGCTATCAAGTACCATTATATTTTCTACATCAGCTGTAATTTGTGGATCTCTAATTGCTTTTTTTAAAAATTCAGATGTATTAGTTGGAACAAGTCCATTATCAGATGGTATAGAAGTAATAGTACCACCCGTTGTTAAAATTAATATTTTTTTCATATAAAATACCTCAAATCGTTAATATTATATACCAAAATTAAATAAATGTATAATTAAATAATCAAATATGATAAAATAATTTTGGTGATTTATATGACAAAGGAACAATTAATTGAATATAGTAATAAATATAAAAAAGGACAAGCTAAATTATCTGTAATAATTTTATTATTTTTAGCATTATTAGGATTAAGCTTTATTG
>JAZQVB010000254.1:0-2810 GCA_045631605.1 Anaeroplasma sp. | reverse complement strand
AGCATGTGCTTCATTCTTACTTTTTCCATAAATATACTCTAGTCTCGTATGGCTTTAATACCTTACTATCAGTATTTTCATAATTATTTAATATTAATTCTGCATTATTTAAATTAAATCCCTTAGGTAATTTAATTTTTGTATCCTTTTTATAGAATGAACAAATTACTAATATCTTTTCTTTTTCATCCTCTCTAGAATACATATAAACCTTAGATGATTTCTTATTATATTCCTTATAATTACCATATCTTACTGATGATAATTCCTTACGTAATTTAACTGCCTTACGATAGAAATTTAATACTGAATCACTATCATTCTCTTGATTTTCTACATTAATTTCCTTATAGTTATCATTCACATAGAACCAAGGCTTTGATTTACTAAATCCAGCATTTTCACTATCACTCCATTGAACAGGAGTTCTAGCTGAATCTCTTGAACCAAACCATAAGCGTTGTAATCTCTTTTCTGGAGATTTTTTTACCGCAACATTATTATATTGCCAACGAGTTTGAACATCCTCATACATGCTAGGATCTTTTGGATACCAGTTAGTCATACCAATTTCTTGACCTTGATAAATGAATGGTGTTCCCTTTAAGAATAAATATTGTACCGCAAGCATTTTAGCACTTTCAGCCTTAAAATCCTCACTGCCATATCTAGAAACCATTCTTGGATGATCATGATTTTCAATATAAAGCATATTCCATCCCTTACCATCAAGACCATTTTGCCAAGCTCTATAAGCTCTTTTTAATTTTCTTAATGAGAATTTCATATGACGATAATCCGTAAATAAGCAATCTGCCTCCTGTGTCTTAAATTGAATCATCATATCTAAAACTGGATTTTCAGTCTCAGTAATATATCTTAACGCAACCTTTGGTGAAACCATAGGTGCCTCAGCAAGAACCATACAATCATATTTAGAGAATACATCTCTTTCAAATTCCTCTAAATATTCATGTAAATGAGGTCCATGATTAAAATAGAAAATACCCTTAGATGCAGGCATAAAATAGTCATTAGGTAATCCATCCTTTTTAGAAATAAATGTAATAACATCCTCTCTAAAGCCATCAACACCCATATCAAGCCAGAATTTTAATATCTTTTTAACCTCTTCCCTTACTAATGGATTATCCATATTTAAATCAGCCTGCTCAATTGCGAAAAGATGCATATAATACTCTTTTCTTATCTCATCATATTGCCAAGCCTTACCTTCAAATAAGGAATCCCAGTTATTTGGCAGCTTATTATTTTTTTTGCCAGGTCTCCAAATATAATAATCAGTATATGGTTCTATTCTTTCTCTACTCTTTTTAAACCATTCATGCTCTGTACTAGTATGATTAACTACTAAATCCATAATAACCTTCATACCTCTTTCATGAGCTCCATCTAAAACCCTTTTGAAAGCCTCCATACCACCAAATTCTTCAGCAATATCATAATAATCCGATATATCATATCCACAGTCTACACCTGGTGAAGGATATAATGGTGAAAACCATATACCATCACATCCAAGTGATTTTATATAGTCAAGCTTTTCATATACACCATATAAATCACCCATACCATCATTATTACCATCCTTAAATGATCTAGGCCATATTTGATAAAAAACCTTATCCTTATACCATCTATTCTTCATATACCTCTCCTCTTAAAATCCATAATAGCTTTTTAAAGATAAGCCATCACTATCTTTAATTGGCTTCATTAAAATACGCTTTCCCTCCCCAAATAATGGGATAATAGGAGCAACTAAGCATGTATCCTCTGTAACATTTAAGATTTTAAATTTAAATGTTAATCCAGCTTCATTTTGTAATGTAATCTCTTTATTTAATATTAATTCTACATTTTCATCAGTAATCTTTAATAAATCATATCCTATATCATCAAAAAAGCTTAATTCAGGATATTCAGCACGCATAGACTTAATCATTTCATTATAGAATCTATCCCTTGCATGATAATATCTAGTGCAATCAGACCTACCAATTTCCTCTGTTAATTGGCGATATGCATTACCAGCCTCAACATAATCCTTTTTATGAACATAATGCTCTAGCTTCAAGGCAACAAGCTCACATAAATCTCTTTCCTCATCTGAATCAGAGAAATATTGTCTATTAGGGCTTTGATTCTCCCTAATAAATGGGGTAGCTACCTTAATTCCTAATTCAATATATTTAATATATTCATCAGAATATTTCTCTAAATTAATGATTAATAATAAGATCGTATTAATATAATCAATTTTAAAATCATTATCATTCTCCCAGCCATTAATTAATTCCTTTAATTCAATGCTAGGATTTTTATTTAATAATCTTAAATAATTACATAATGATGCATAATATCCATTATATCCTAAATCAAATCCAGGCTTAAATATCATTTTATAATACTTTAAAGCTTCATTCTTGTCCTTATCAAGATAATAATCACCAATTGCATAAGCAAGACCAAAATCATCAAAATCAAAATATTTAATTAAGGATAAAATTCTATTACAATAATCTAAATTTGAAATATCAAAATCACATTTTAAATCAATAGTCTCAGAAAATAAATAATTACCAAAATACATCTTAGCTATAGAATAGCCTAATACTTCCTCACTAGCCTCAATATATTTAATTATATCCTCATCACTAGCATTTAATAATTCACTTATTTTATCAAAATCAAAATATGAATCTAGATTCTCTAGCTCTTCCTTACTTAAATTCTTATTCTTTAATAAATTAACCATAATAATCACTCCTAACTATTATTTCATATCT
>JAZQVB010000253.1:0-3713 GCA_045631605.1 Anaeroplasma sp. | reverse complement strand
ATAATAAAAATCAATCTAACACTATTTATGTATCATTAAATAATTTTGATAATAAATATTAAAAAAGAGTATGATTTAATTGTCATACTCTCTATAAATACTATTTCATTATTACCCAGAAATAAAACATATTACATTTATGTAACGTAGAGCTATTTTTTTCAAAATTACATCAATATAATGTTTTCTATTCATATCTAAGTTATACACCACTTTTCATAAAACCAACACATTTTTGTGCTATATTTTAAAAAAAACACTACATTTTCTGTAGTGCTTTAAATATTAGATATTTAAATTGAATGTCTTTAGACGCTTAATAGCGCTAACCTCAATTTGTCTAACTCTTTCTCTTGATACCCCTAATACCTTACCAATTTCATCAAGAGTTAAAATCTTACCATTAAAGCCATATCTACACTTAATTACATAAGATTCCTTAAATGGTAGGCTGTCAATAGCGCTCATGATTTGAAGGCTTTGTTTCTTCTTAAGTGTTTTTTGACATGGATCATCTGACTCGTCTGGCACAAACGATTCAAGTGTAACATCATTATCCTTACCACGAACATAGTCATCTAATGATAATGTTGTGTCATTATGTGTATATAAAAAGACAACAGTTTCATAATCAACACCAGATGCCTCTGCAAGCTCCTCAATAGAAGGATTATAATTACAATTAAGTCTTAATTCCTCCTCTGTCTTCTTTAGCTTACTTTTAATATCTAATAGATAAGAAGGAAGTCGAATTATACGTGATTGATTGTTAATAGCCTTAATAATTTGTTGGCGTATCCACCAGGTAGCATATGTAGAGAATCTATTACCTAATGATGCGTCATACTTTAATACAGCCTTAATTAGACCCATATTAGCCTCCTGAACTAAATCAGATAGCTCCATAGCTGAATTACTATATTGCTTCGCAATTGTAAACGCAAGCTTTAAATTTGAATTAATTAATTTGTTTCTTGCGGCATTACCAATAGTAGCAAGTCCGCTTAATCTATTAAATTCATCTAGTGATAGCTCCTCATCATTAGCTGAATTTAATATAGAACTTGCCTTTAATCCCTCAATAATTTGAGCAGATAATATCTTCTCCTCCTCAAATGTTAATAAAGGATAGATATCAATTTCCTTTAAATATTGCTTAAGAGAATCATTTAATACTACCGAATTCTTTTTAAAATTTAAACCACAATTATTTTGCATACCCTACTCTCCTTCTTAATATCATTACTTCTTTTTAGCCTTAGCCTTTAAATCTATAATAATAGATTCAACAATACATTTTGTTTTTTCTGCTTCCTTGAAGCACTCCTCTATAAATTTTTTACTCATATAACCCTCGCTTTACTATTTATTAGCTTAATAATTTTTTTATTCAACCACATAATAAACATAGTAAAGACATAATGAATGTCTAATTTAAATTTTCTTTAAAAAATATGCAAAAAAATAGGATAAAAATCCTATTTTATCATTTTAAGATATTTTTCTAACGCCACTAGCATCTCATTAACTGGAGAATAATCCTCAAGTGTAAGAATATGCTCAAATAATGATGTAGAAAAGCCAGATACCATAATACAATCATTATCGCTCTTAGTCACAGGGAATCCTTCAGTGTAGGCTGCAACATTCCAGAAAATAATTTTTGGTAAATTGTATCCACTATTATTAAAAGCTTCCTTCCAGCCCTTAAAATTAGTTCCACCCTTAGAATAAACACCATCATCAAACTCCATGTCAGAGACAATAACAATATGACTAGGCATTTCAGACTCAGCTACATTATTATTAACAGCTGTATCTAATAATAGCTTAAATACCTTATCAATATTAGTATTAGCTATAATAGTTTGAATGTTATTTACCTTTTCAACAATGTTAGCTCCCTTAATTTTTTGAAGCCTAGGGTTTGAAGAAAATGTAATAAATGTATCCTTAAATACACCTGTATTTCTCTCAGCCGTATAGATTGCAAGTGATAATGATGCAGCATAAGGTAAACCTCCGCAGCATGTCATGGATCCGCTTGTATCGGCTACTACTAATACATTTGTATCAAGACCATTAATAAAATCCTTTTGCCCCCTCCACATTGCATCTAATAGCTCAGCATTAGGCTTATCCTCCCTATAAATCTTACGAACGATTTCATAAGGGAATAGGCCTGTAGTATTAACCTTTACATCACCTTTTTTCAAGGAATCAAGATAATCATTATATCTTTCCTTAATATTAGTTTCAAATGAATTATCATATTTAAGCATAGCCTTAGAAGGCACATGCTCAAAATTGATATTATCATAGCTTCTAGTAGTTAAATTCTTCTCGACGATATTTAATTTACCTCTAAGCTTTGATAATAGCTTTCTATATTCACTTTCCTTCATACCTAAGGCATTATAAATAATTTTAGCCTGCGCGTTATTATGGTTATGTGTACGATGAGATGGTAGCCACTTAGCTAATAATGATGGATGATCACTATTTAAATCCTCAGATAATTGATTTTTAATTAATGAAATAACATCATTTTGAATAGGTGTATATAATCCAGCTAGAATATAATCATATCTACCTAAATTAGAAATAAAAGGTAAAATCCTTAAGGCTTCATCAGGATAATTTTTACATAAATACTTGAACAAAACCTTAAAAATTCTTCTTTCTCCCTTCCCACCTCTAATATCTAAATAATAAAGAAGATTAGCTAAAGCTAAATCTTTATCCTCAGATAATGCATTAGAAAAAAAAGAAATCATTTTACTATCATCATCAAAGCGTGATAAGCCAGCAAATAAATCTAAATTAGAATTATATGTTGATTCATAATATTTTCCACCCTTTGAATTTGTGATTGTATTATTTTGTTGTAATAAATCTAAATAGCTCATAACAAATCCTCCTGTAAATTTAAGTTAATGTAATCAGCTAAGATTATACTAGCCGTGTCAACGAAACGAGTTCGAGGTAGCTTTCATCCTAATGAAAAAGAATTATTATTTTGCAGTATACGGCTCCTAGCCACTAATTTTCTCTCTTTTCAAATTATTCAATTTAGTGCGCACATTACTCATATATTTTATCCATAAAATAAGCTTGCTGTATGTGGCTTCAAATCAAGTCCTTAGCTGATTACACCAATATTATAATCCAGTAAAATTAAAAGTGTGAGGACACGAAATGTCCTATTTAGAAAAAAATTAAGACATCCAGTCTTTAGAAAGGATGTCTAATGCAGAAATATTAAATTTCACAGCTATCAAATTAATAACCTCTAAATTAAAGGTACCATTTGTTTCTAGCCTACGAATTTGTCTCTCGCTATAACCAAGAGCCTCAGCCAATTCAATTTGGGTTAAGTTGTTACTGATTCGTAAAAACTTAATGTTTTCTGCGATTCTAAAAGAATCAATTGTCTTTTCCATAATATATTCCTCCTACACTCACTCTTTTTAAAAGCTAAAATTAAAAAACTTTTTATTCTTTGTTAGCGCGACTCAAAGATGAATCAATTTTAATTCAAATTTTTTGAATCTATTAAATTATTTTATTTTATATTTTTTTGTAGGACTCCTTGAATATTTATTTCAAGACAATAATAGTATAGCTTATATAAATTTTTTTGCAACTGAAATACAAATTTTTAATCAAAAGAAAAATGGATTCTAATTTAAGAATCCATCAAATTGTTTACA
>JAZQVB010000252.1:0-3980 GCA_045631605.1 Anaeroplasma sp. | reverse complement strand
TTTTTTATTTTTAGATGTAGCTTTTTCGAATAGAATATGTGCTTTTTCAATTTTAGAATATACATCCTCCTTGCTGTGAAGCATAAGAAGAGGTGTTTCTAATTTATCAATTACATTAATAGGTCCATAATGCATTGTGTGACCAGTATATATCTTCATCCACATATTTACAAACTGGTCTAAGAAGTATACAGGTTTTTTTCTTTCTCTATAATGATTCTTCATTGATTCACTGAAGTTAATAAACATACCTTCAGCAATAATTGCATCAATTATATCACAATTATTTGATGTTGCAGCATATAATGAAGAAGCTGATCCTATGCAAATACCATGTAATACAACTGATTTAACATTAAGATTATCTTTTAAATAATTAATCCAATTTACTAAATCCTTACCTTCCTCGAAACCACAGGTATTAATTTCTCCATCTGATAGGCCGTGTCCTCTTTGGTCTAAAACTAAAATATTATATCCAGCCTTTTTGTAAGGCTCTGCGAAATAGTATCCATATCTTAAGCTTTCAGTTCTACCTGAAACCATAATTGCACATTTGTCATAGCCATAATTATAATATTTAGAATATAAATTAAGACCATTAGAAATAATGTGTAAATCTGTTTCAAATTCTATATTTTCTTTTAACCAATCCTGACCAATGTTATCCATAGAAATTGATTCTGGATCAGTAGCAGAAGGCTTATCTCTATCCCATCTGTTCTTGCTGCCTCTCATTAATGTTTTAGTGTATATGATAAATGAAGCAACAATAATTGGAAAGAAATAGATTGTTAATCCAAGTAGAATTATAACTAAGGCTATATACAAAATTAATTCTAAATTTATTGTTAATAGCATATTATTTTAATCTATTTTCCTTTCCCATATGATTTACTTCGTCAGATAAGAAGAATGACATGGCAAATGTAATCATGCAGCAGAAGGCTACTATTAATGTTAAGTAGCTAATTGTTCCAGTTTCTTTTAGTGTAACAAGGATTAATCCTGTTGCGATACCAGAAGCGACACCTTCAAATAATCCTTGTACTGCAAAATACATAGATGAAATACTGATTTTTTTGTTTTCTTGCTCAAGCTGAGCTAAATGAGATGGTACTGTATAAGTGATTGAGAAGAATGAACCTATTGCGAATGAAACGAAGATGCCACCTAAAATAGCGATTAATGTCAGATGTAGTCCGTTTAAGTTTTGGCTGAATAGATTACATAAGAACATTATAATCATACCAATTGAGAATATTATAAGTGAATATCTATAGCCTACGCCTAATCCCCATTTTTTAACAATTTTATTATATAGTATTATAGTAAATGGAACAGGAGCGAACGCTGATGCCATTACTGTAGTCATATCTAAGCCTGTATTAGAGAAGAATTCATTAATACCGCCTAAATATAATTGAGTACCAATAGTCATTACAGATATAGTGAACATCCAATATACAAATTTCTTATTTTTGAATGATTCAGTTAATGAAGTTTTAAGTTTTAATGTACGAACCTCTAAATTACCATCAACATTAGTTGGTTTTTCTTTTAATAGGAATAATGGTATTAGCATAAATAACACTAACGGTAGGAATATTAATGCTACAATTCTAATATTCATACCAATATTTACAAAAATAGGTAATAATGCAAATCCTAATATGAAATATACTACGTCACATACAGATTTAACATTTGATAAGAAAACCATATCGTCCTCAGTTTCAGTAACCTCTGAGAATGTAGCGTAGAATGTAAGCATTGTAAGAGTATAGAATGCATAGAAAATACAAAGAAGTACTGCAAACCAAATTGTATTAGCTAATGATTCGTTATTAGAAATTGGTAATAAAAATAGCACATAAGAAATAACTAGTGGTACTAATCCTATTACTAATGCAGGACGTCTACGTCCCCATTTAGTTTTAAGTGAATCAGTAAATGTTGCAAGAGGCAAATCTATAACACCATCTAATACCTTAGCAACCATTACTAGTACTGCCCAAATAGCTCCTATTACTAAATCTTTATTTAAATAAGTCCAATTTTCTACATTATCTATGAAACCACCAGTAAGAAGAGCACTACATAAATAAGAACCTATAACAATCCCTAATAGGTTAACACCCATGCCAGAGCAGCCATATAAAAGTAATTTCTTTTTTCCTTTAATCTTTTTCATAATATTCTCCATTACATTTAAAAAATATGTAAATATAATATCATATTTTAAAAAATATGTCAATTTTCAACATAATCTTTCGTTGTATATTAGATATAATATATAGATATGATTTTGTTTATTACAAAAAATACCAAGATAAATTTATATAAAATCTATTATTATTATAAATTGTAAGTGTTTTAGTGTTGACAAATTTTCAAGAAAAAACTAAAATTATAATGAAAAAGTGTATCCGTAGCTCAGTGGATAGAGCGTAACCCTCCGAAGGTTAAGGTCGTGGGTTTGAATCCCATCGGATGCGAAAATGAAATTTAGGAGGTGGCTTAATGAAAAGAAATTTACTAATAAAAGTATGTATATATGTTTTTGTATTATTATTGATGCTATTTACAGAATGCTTAATGAGTGCGTTTATTTATGAAAGACTATTCATTAGTTACCCATTAATTGAAATATCATCACTTTTAATAGCGTTATCACCCATGTTTATATTTAAAAAGCATAGAAATTCAATAATTTATATATCTATACTTTTTACTGTATTTCTAGTAATTGTTTTAATGAATTTGCTTTTAGATTTTGCTAGTAGTGATATATTTTCATGGAAATATATATTCCTTGCAGGAGAGGCAGCAAAGGTTGTTAATATGCAATACATACATATAGGATATATTGCGTTAATTATAGCGTTAGGTTTTTTATATTTTGTTGGCATTAAATTTATTTATATGAAACTCAAAAAGGCTGATAATGAAAAATATATGTATCATCCAGTAGGATATTCAATTATATTATTCATATTATGTCTTTCTGCCGTAATAAGAGGTGTATCATTAAATAATATATTAATTGAAAATGCATCATATGAGCTTTATGATGATAAAAACGCAAATGAAATAATTTTATATTCGACAGATGTATTAAAAAAGAGCTCTTTAAAAAACTATGGCTTATTAACATATAATTACGCTGAAATAAAAAATATTTTAACTTATGTTGATGAGGAAAAAGTAGATGAAGAAATAGAGGCTTATTTTAATTCTGGCAAGACAATTGAAACATCTGAATTTACGGGATTATTAGAAGGAATGAATGTAATAACAATAATGATTGAAACAGGTGTTCCTTTTGCTGTAAATGAGATATTAACGCCTAATTTATATAAATTAAATAATGAAGGTTTATCGTTTAATAATAATTATTCTAAAAATAAGACTAATGTATCTGAACTTATTGGTATTTTAGGATCTACATCAGAATCTGTAAGTCAAGGTGGCTATTATGCTCCATATTCAGTACCACAAGTATTAAAGAATATGGGATATAAAACTACATATATCCATGATAATACTCATGAATTTTATAATAGAAGTACAGTTTTACCTACACTAGGATTTGATAATTTATATTTTATTGAGGATATAAATCCAGAGGATAGTTTTGTATTATATGATGGTAATTATCCTTTAGACAGTAATTTAATGCAAATAGCTAACGAAATTATGGCTCCAGATTGCGATGAACCGTTCTATACATTCTGGACTACATTATCTACTCATGGTCCTTATAATACAGGTCATAAAAATATGAAGTATTTTAAGGAAATAGGATATTATGATTTAATCGAATCATGTGAATCTAATGGTACTTGGGTAAATCCATATGAAGGTGATTCTAAAGAGATAAAAAATCAAATTAAAAATTATGTATGTGAAATGATGGATTTAGATAAAGCTATAGGAATTTTAATTGAAAGATTAGAAAAAATAGGTGAATTAGATAA
>JAZQVB010000251.1:0-4020 GCA_045631605.1 Anaeroplasma sp. | reverse complement strand
ATAATTTATTCTAATTTCGAAGAGCAAAAGGTAAGTAATTTAGAAAAAATTATAGATGTCTATTTATATTCTATTAAGGAAAAGAATGATACCTATAGTGTTAAATTTATAGTTAAGAAACTAGAAGCTGTAGGTTTATTTATAGTAGATGAAGGAGAATAATATGAAGCTAAATATACATTTAACTGCACAAGAGGCTAAAGCTATATCAGGTATTCATAATGCTAATTTAAAATATTTAGAGGAAATATTTAATTGTATTATTGATATTAATGGAGAATCTATATTATGCAATGCTGATAATGAGGATACAATCAATAAGCTTACTAAAATATTTAATGTAATGCTTGCGATGAGTAGAAAATCATTATCCATTACTCAAAGGGACGTTGTTTATATAAATAATATAGTTATAGAGGATCAGGATGATAAATACATTAGCTTTATAAATAATAGAAAGCCAATATGTCATACACTTCATAATAAGCCTATATATGCCAAAACATTGATGCAAAACGAATATATTAAATGCATTATGAAGCATGACCTTACCTTCTCGATAGGCGCTGCTGGAACAGGTAAAACATATTTAGCGGTTTGTTATGGTGTATCAGAGCTTAAAAAGGGTAATATCGAAAAAATCATATTAACTCGTCCGGCAGTAGAGGCTGGTGAATCATTAGGTTTTTTACCTGGTGATTTGAAGGAAAAGGTTGACCCTTATTTGAGACCATTATATGATGCGCTTTATGATATGCTTGGTGTTGAGCAAACACAGGCTTTAATTGAAAAGCAGGTTATTGAAATTGCTCCACTTGCATATATGAGAGGTAGAACCTTAGAAAATGCCTTTATAATATTAGATGAGGCCCAAAATGCAACAGTAGCTCAGCTTAAGATGTTTTTAACAAGATTAGGCTTTAATTCTAAGATGATTATTACTGGTGATGTATCGCAAACAGACCTTCCAAATTCTAAGAAAAGCGGATTGAAAATATGTGCTAATTTACTTTCTAGTTTGTCTGAAGTAGGTATAATAAATTTTAAAAAGCATGACGTTGTAAGACATCCTTTAGTGGCAAAAATTATCGAAAAATTCGAACAAATCACGGACTAATTTATAAAATGAATGCTTAATATAAAAAATACAGATTGAAATTAAATACAAAATGGTAAAAAGTGCTAGTATTTTCGCAAAATCTAGCACTTTTTAATATATAACTATTGAATTATATGTGAAAAAAGTATAAAATTTATATATAGAAATATATAAAAGATAGGAGATGTTTATTGTGAAAAATAACTATTTTAAAAGTTACTTTAATTCTTATGGTGTTTTTTCAACTTTTGTAATAGTTGCTTTCTTTGTATTACTTGGATTTATAACATGTGTTCAACCAAATGAAGGTATGGTTAATCAAATGATAAGTTCAGGTCTTGCAACTATATTACTTTGTTCAGTATTAGTTGGATTTGCTAATTTAAAAGGTTCTAAAATTGGTTTAACTGATTTCTTTAGAATTGTAACACTTATCACAACAGTTATACTTGTTGTCATTGCATTAGTGTTTGACGGCTCTACATTCCTTTTAGTATCAAATCTTATTTACTTATTATGTTCATTAATTCAAGTTGTAGTTAGATTTGAAAATGCTAAGGATTCAAATGATACTGCCCCAATTAAAAATTATTTTGGTGCATTAGCTGCGAAATATAACCCATTAATATTTATTTTAGGCTCAGCAGTATTCGCTGTAGTTGGTATATTTGCTGCAAAGACAAATTTTGCTCTTCAATTCTTAAACTTTGATGTATCTAATGCTAAATATGCTATTTTAGGTGCTGCAGTTGCTGGTGTATTATCTGTTATCATCCCTTGTATGGATAATGAATCAGAAGTTACATTATTAGATGTATTATTAGCTTGCTTATTCATTTCTACATTATATTTAACATTTGTTAGTGCAAACTTTATCGGTGGTACTACATTAAAATTCATCATTTTAGCTTGCTTAGCTTCAATGGCTGGTTTAATGATTAGAGGCTTAACTTATAATAAAGGAAGCTATTATGAAAATACTGGTCATAAGGTAAGAATGTACTTTAAAAAGGTATATGAAAAATATGATACAATTTTCATGATATTCACTGGTACTGTATTATTTGCATTAATCGCTACTCCAATTGCAATGGGTAACCAAAGCAATTGCTTAAATGAATTAATATTCTCATTTGGTAGCAAGAAGATTATGGTTTGCGCAATAGTTGATATTGTATTAGTAGTAGCATTATTATTAGCAATGCTAATTTTCAATAAGGCTAAATCTGCTAAAATTGAAAAGATTGACTGGATTTTAACTCCAGCATTAGTTGTTTCATCTGGCTTAATCCCATTATTAGTTATTACAATTCCTAATATGAATGGTGAATTAGATACAGTTTTAGGTAATAATGTATTATTAATCTCAGTTGTATTTAATATCATTTTAGCTTTAATTACATTTGTTGTATTAGGCATGAGAATTCGTAATTTCGATGTTTTAGCTGCAATTATTAATAAGCCTGCAATTGAGGAAGAGGAAGAGGTTGAAGAGGAAGAAGAAATCGTTGAAGAAGAGGTTGTTGAAGAAGAGCCTGTTGTTAATAACGATCCATTCGCATTAACTGAAGAGGATGAAGCTCTTTATAGATCTGTTTATGGTGACGAATTCGGCGAAGATGAAGCGACTGAAGAGGTAGTTGAGGAAGTAGTTGAAGAAGAAATCATTGAAGAGGTTGTTGAAGAGGAATACGAAGAAGTTTACGAGGAAGAAATCGTAGAGGAAATCGTTGAAGAAGTTGTCGTTGAAGAAGTAGTTGAAGAAGTAGTTGAAGAGGAAATCGAAGACGAAGAGGAAGAAGAGGAAGAGGATACTGAGGAAGAATACGAAGAGGAAGAAGAAATCGTAGAGGAAATCGTTGAATCTAAGGAATCTAGCGTTATCGTTCAAGACTTTACTTTATTAGATGATGAAGGCAAGCCTAAGAAGATTAAACGTAAATTCAACACTAAGATGATGTATGCTCCTTATGAAACTAAGGAATACTATAATGAAATTAAGAATTATTTAATGAGCTACCGTGCTAAGGGTAGAAACTCTTCTAGATGTGAAACATTTAGATATAAGGGATTAGTTGCAAAGGTTGCATTAGGTGGTAAGGCTATTAAGGTATTCTTAGCATTAGATCCTAGCTTCATTGAAGCAAATCCTAAGTATCACTTAAAGGATGTTTCAGCTAAGAAGCAATACCAAGATGTACCAGCAATGATTAAGGTACGTTCACCACGTAGCTTAAAGTACTTTAAGGAATTAGTTGACATCATGATGGCTAATAGATTAGTTAAGCCAAAGAGAAATTATCAACCAGTTAACTATTTAGCTGAATTAATTCCAAATGGTGAAGCAATTTTAGCTACATTAGGTATGAGTACTGATTACTTATATGACACTATGAATGTTCGTAGTATCCCAGAAGAAATGAGAGACGATTTAATTGAATTCTTACCTATGATTGGTGCAGATCCTCTTGAAGAGGAAGAAGTTGAAGCTTCTGTTTACTTAGATACATTATGTACTCATTTCGAAGATGGTTCTGAAATCACTTTAGAAGTATTAAAGGATATGAATATCGTAACTAAGGGTAATGTGCTACGCATTCGTGCTAGAGGTACATTAGACCGTAAGTTAATAATTTATGCTGAAAAGTTTGATGATGACGCATTAAAAATGTTAATGTGTACAAGCTGTACAGCAGTTAGAATTATTAGAGATTAATAGAACAAACCGCATTTTCGCGGTTTTTCTTTTGTTGAAAATGAATGTGACAAGCATCGACATCATATTATAACGATATAGAATATAATTATAAAGGTGATAATATGAATTTAGAAGCTTGGTTAAATAATAAAATAGAAGATAGTATTATAGGTAATCCAATAAAAATTAATGATGTTATAAAATTTTATGTAAATGTAAAATC
>JAZQVB010000250.1:0-8276 GCA_045631605.1 Anaeroplasma sp. | reverse complement strand
TTTTCTAATCCATAAAAATCAATATTATTTAATATACATATTTTCTCCTCAAGATTTTTTTCATTTCCTATGTATAAATATTCTCCCTGTATGTATTTTATTAAGTTTATGAGTGGTATTATATGCCCACCAGTTTTACTACCAGTATATAAAATAATAATAATCACCAATTAATTATATGCTTAAGCTGATAAATTAATGAAAAAAAGAACCAGAAAACTGGTTCTTATTCCTCTTCCTTATCATCGGCTTCAATCTCTTCATCAGTTGCGTCACGAACAACAACCTTTGCAGATTTAATGGCTCTATTTTCCACCTTATAAATTGAGATATTTAGCATTTTATTGAAGTCCTCATATTCATCAGTTTCTTCATTTTGTTGTGTATAACGTGCTAAATAGCTAATTGTAAAGCCTTCTACTGGTAAGCTTTCACATTTAGCGAATAGCCATCCAGAAATTTTACTAGGAACATCCTCAGGGATATCTCCTACATTTAACTTTTCAAACATATCCTCAACGTACATTTCACCATTGACAATGTAGCTTCCATCTTCTTGTAATTCAAATTCTAAATCCTTATCTCCAGGAATATCGTGCTCATCATAAATTTCACCAACAAGCTCCTCAAGGGCATCTTCCATAGTTACTAAACCAAGAACATCTCCCCATTCACCACTTACAATAGCCATATGAGTTTTTGCTGCTTGTAATTCTTCAATAAGCTTATCAATCTTCATTTGTGATGAAACGAATCTTACAGGACGTAATAATCTCTTCCAGCTTACTCTAGGATTTTTGACTAGGGCTGGGAAGAAATCACGCTCATATAAAATACCTACGATATGATCCTTATCCTTTTTATATACTGGTATTCTTGAATAAGCATTATCAAGCATAAATTCCTTAACCTCTTCAAGAGTAGAATTATAGTCTAATGCTTCCATTTTAATTCTAGGTACCATTATATCCTCAACACATCTTTCACCAAGGTCTAATACATTATGAATAACCTCAGCTTCCTCTTCATCAATAACACCATCATCCTCAAGGCCATCAATAATAACGCCTAATTCACCCTTAGTACCCTTAGATTGACTTTCATTTTTACTAGTAAATAGTTTTTGTAATACTAGAAAAAACCATACTACTGGGAATAAAACATATGATAATGTTAATATAATAAAGCTTACCTTTAAGGCAATGCCTTCAGGATTTCTTTTTGCAATCATCTTAGGAACAATTTCACCAAAGATTAATAATATTACTGTGATTGATAATGTTGATATTAAATCTCTCCATTCATTATTTACTCCTAAAAGTATGAAGAATGTTACAGAGATTGTTGATAATGCAGTATTAACTAAATTATTACCTACTAATAATGTAGTTAATGTTTTGTCAAATTTTTCAGCAAGAATTAATGCTTTCTTTGCTCCACGCTTCTTTTCTTCAATAGCTAGAATTAGCTTTGATTCTGTAACTGAAGAAAACGCAGTTTCACTCATAGAAAAAAACGCTGAAAGCATAATTAAAATTATCATTACTACTAAATAAATTGCTATATTGTTATTTACCGCTAAAATAGTGAATAACCTACTCGATTGTATGTCCAACTTTCTACACTCCTATAATTAAGCTCTACTTGAATATTTACCTGTTTCAGTGTTGACGATAATTTGCTCGCCCTCTTCAATAAACATAGGCACCTTTACAAGTAGACCAGTTTCAACAATTGCATCCTTAAGTGCATTTGTTTTTGTATCACCCTTAACTGCTGGCTCACATTGAGTTACAGTTAAAGTTACCTTATCTGGTAAAGTAATACCAATAATTTCTTCACCATATTTTTCAATTGTTACGTTCTCATTTTCCTTTAAGAACTTCATTTCATATTCAACAACATCATGAGCTAATTCAATTTGCTCATATGTTTCATTATCCATGAATACTAATGCATCTCCTGTATCATATAGGTATTGCATTACAACCTTTTCAATCATAGCCTTTTCAACCTTTTCAGCTGCGTTGAATGTAATATCTACAATACCACCATTTCTTAAATCACGAAGCTTAGTACGAACAAATGCTGCACCCTTACCTGGCTTAACATGCATAAATTCAAGAATTTTATAAATTTTTCCTTCATAAAGGATTGTCATTCCGTTTTTAAAATCATTACTTGAAACCATAATTACCTCCTAATTTTAATACTTATATAAGTATATCATATTATTGTGTGTTTTTCAAATAATTTATTGCATCGACATATGAGCCCTCTAATTTACCGCTAAAGCATACATCACATACATCTCTTACAAAATTTATTTTTCTAAAATCCTCTCTAGAATCAACATGAGATAGATGAACCTCAATCTTAATTCCATTAAAAATTTCAAGTGCGTCATGAATCGCAACTGAGGTATGTGTATAGGCAGCAGGATTAATTATAATCGCATTATAATTACCTACAGCCTTTTGAATTTGAGTTACTATATCTCCCTCATAATTACTTTGATAAAAATCTAATTCTAAAGAATTATTAGCCTCCTTTAGCATTATTTCATTAATTTCATCTAATGTCTTAGCTCCATAATGCTCCTTAGGTCTTTTACCTAGCATATTTAAATTTGGCCCATTAATTACTAATACTCTCATAAGCTATTACATATATCATTAATTGCTGATTCAATATCTATATTATCGACAGTAATATCAGCAAAATAATCATATAAATCCTTTCGTTCTTCAAATAATTCATAAACAGACCTTTTTAACAAAAGTGGTCTTATAGTACCAGAATCTGTTAATCTTTTTTCTAATTCATCTAAAGGAACTCTTAAATAAACGCATTTACCATTCATAATTGACTTATGCTTTTTATTTTTTATAATTCCTCCACCAGTAGAAATTATAACATTGTCCTTTTTGGCTAATTCCTTTAGGGTATTAGTTTCTAACGCCCTAAAGAATTCCTCTCCATAGGCCTCAAACATTTCATCAATAAACATTCCAGCCTCATACTCAATATAGCTATCCATATCAATGAATTCATAATTTAATTTTTTCGCAAGCTCAACACCCAAGGTGCTTTTCCCGCTTCCAGGCATTCCGATTAAATAAATTCTCATTTTAACCACCCATCGATATCATTGATAATATTATTAATTGTACTATCAATATTATTAACATCTACATTATAGAAATGACTATCCATTTGGTTTTTAAACCATGTTTCTTGTCTCTTTGCTAAATGTCTAGTATTCTTTTTAATTTCCTCTACTGCAGTTTCTAAACCAACTAATCCTTCAAAATAAGGTATTAGCTCCTGATATCCTATTGCGTGTGGGAATATACCATCATCATATAAAGCCTTAACCTCATCAACTAGACCATCATTAATCATAATGTCTACTCTTTTATTAATTCTTTCATATAATTCAGCTCTTGGCATAGATAAATAAGCTATAAAATAATCATACATTTTCTCAGACTTTTTATTAAAGCTATGAATAGATGTATCTAGCTCCTCTAATACCTCTAGAGCTCTTAATACTCTTTTTCTGTTATTAGGATGTAGCTTTGTTGTATCTACATTTTCATCCTTACTTAGTAAAAGATCAAATAGCTCCTGATTAGAATATCCTTCATATTTCTTACCATAATCTAAATCTCTTTTACTAGCGTTAAATTCATAATTATAAAGAGTACTTTGAATATATAATCCTGTACCACCACAAATTAATGATAATTCATTATTATCAATAATTTCTCTAGCTGCAGCTTGAAAATCACATACACTATAATCCTCACCAGGATTTTTAACATCAATTAAATGATGAGTTACTCCATCTCTTTCTAAAACTGTAGGCTTAGCACTACCAATGTCTAATCTTTTATAAATAGCTACACTATCACCACTAATTACATCTAAATTATAATGCTTGGCAAGTTCGATTGAGATTTTAGTTTTACCAACCGCAGTTGGTCCAACAACAACTATAACCTTTTTCATTACTTTTGAATCCTTTCAAACATTTTTTCTATTTCTGTAATCGTAAGCTTAATTAATGTAGGTCTTCCATGTGGACATGTGTATGGATTTTTACATTTTTCTAAATCATTTAATAAAGAATCAATTTCAATTTTAGATATATAATGATTAGCCTTTATTGAAGATTTACAGCTAATTTGTTTAGCAATACTATCTCTAAAATACATAATATCAATTTTATTTTCAGATATCATATTAGCAATAATATTATAAATAATATTATCTACATTATCAATTTTAGCCCATAAAGGAATACCCCTTACAATAAATTCCTTTTCTCCAGCCATCTCAAGTGTAAAGCCTATTTCCTCAAATAATGATAAATTATCCTCAATATATAATGCCTCTTGTTTTGTAAATTCAAGCATTATAGGAAATATAAGCTCAGTTGTAGGCTGATTTCTATTACCTAAAATTTCATAATTCTTTTCATAATTAATTCTTTCATGAGCAGCATGCTGATCTAGCATATACATACCCTCATCATTTTGGAAAATAAGGTAAGTACCAAAAACAGTACCAACATATTCCATATAAGGAAGCTTACGCTCCTTAATTTCAACAACAGTATTTTCCTTAACAATATCCATTGTTGTTACATCATTATTTTCTTCCTTAGTAATATTTTCTATTACATTTTCCTCTTTAACATCTACCTTAGATTCTGGCTCATTATAATCAAAGCTTTCCTCACTAAACATAAATGCTTGAGGCTCAAATAAGGTTGTTTTCTTATAGCCAACAGGCTTTATTACAGGCATTTCACGCTCAGGGATGTGCTTATCACTCTCAAGCATAATTTTAACCTCTTCCTTTAATCTACTACAAATTTCCTCCTCATTTGAAATCTTAATTTCAGTTTTAGTAGGATGGACATTTACATCAATTAAAAGAGGATCCACATCAAAATATAAAATTCCTATTGGATATTTCGATATAGGTAAATATGTTTGAAATCCATCAACAACAGCGTTTGTAATATTATAATTTTTAACATATCTACCATTACAAATCATTGTTATTTCTAGCTTATTACTTCTATAAATTGATGGCTTAACAAAAACTAAATTCACCTTAATACCATCTGAAACATAGCTATGCTCAATAACATTCTTAGCACAATCTAAGCCATAGATTTCACCAATTAATGTTTGATAGCTATTAGAGCCTGATGTTTGAAATACAAGCTTATCATCATTATAAACTGTAAATCTTAAATCAATATGTGCAGCAGCTATTCTTGCGATAAAGAATAAAATGCTTGCAAGCTCACTTTTCATTGGCTTTAAATATTTTAAACGAGCTGGGGTATTAAAAAATAATCCCTCAACCTCAACAGTTGTTCCTTTATTAGAATTATAAACACCAGATGATTGCTTAACACCAGCCTTATATTTACATGTATATCCTTCAACGCCATCACGAGATGATGTAATAGTCGTTGTAGATACAGAAGCAATTGAAGCAATTGCTTCTCCTCTAAAGCCTAATGTTAAAATTCTATTCAAATCATATTCTGTTTTAATTTTAGATGTTGCGTGTGGTAGGAATGCAGCTAAAACATCATCAGAATCCATTCCCTCTCCATCATCAACAACCTTAATATATTCTAGACCACCATTTTTTAAATATACCTTGATAGTACTAGATTTAGCATCTATCGCATTTTCAACTAGCTCCTTAACAACGCTGCTAGGACGCTCAACAACCTCACCAGCAGCAATCATATTAGCTAGATGAGTTGACATCTTAACTATTTTACCCAATTTACTTCATCTCCTTTAATTCATAAATTAAATTCAATGCTTCAATAGGTGACATTTTATTAACATCTAATTGGTCTAATCTTTCTTTTATTTTATTGGCTACAGTTTCTTCCTTAACCTCAGTCTTATTATCAAATTCATCAAAATTAAATAAATCTAAGCTAATACCCATATGTGTTTTAGATTCCTCCTCTAAAACATCTAAAATTTGCTTACTTCTTTCAATCAATGACTTAGGTAATCCAGCTAGATTAGCAACATTTATACCGTAGCTCTTATCTGTAGCTCCATCTATTACCTTATGTAGGAATGCTACACCATTTTTAGTTTCCTTAGCCTCAACATGGACATTCTTTAATCTCTTAAGCTTTGTATCTAATGATGTAAGCTCATGATAATGAGTAGAGAATAATGTTATACATCCTACCTTTTCATGTAAATATTCTAGTATTGCCTGTGCTAAGGCCATACCATCAAATGTAGCAGTACCTCTACCAATTTCATCAAATAATACTAAGCTATTTTTAGTAGCATTAGATATTGCATAATTAGCCTCAATCATTTCAACCATGAATGTAGATTGGCCTGAAACTAAATCATCTGACGCACCTATACGAGTGAAAATAGAATCAAATATCATTAAATCTGCAACCTTAGCAGGTACAAATGATCCAATTTGAGCTAAAACTATAATACAAGCTAGCATTCTCATATATGTAGATTTACCACTCATATTAGGTCCTGTAATTAAAATCATATTGTATTTATTAACAATAACATCATTAACAATATAATCACTTTGCATTAATGATTCTAATACTGGATGGCGACCATCAACAATATTGACCCTTCTTTCATTATTAAATGTTGGTCTTACATAATTATATTTAACAGCAACATCTGATAAAGAAATATAGCAATCAATTTCAGAAATAATATCTGCAAGATATTGAAGTGAAGAAACATATTGAGCAGCATATTTTCTTAATGAAGCAAATATTTCATACTCAATTGATTCAATTTGGTCCTTAGCATTTAAAACCATTTGCTCATATTCCTTAAGCTCTGGTGTGATAAATCTTTCAGCATTAGCTAATGTAGAGCGTCTTTCGTAATTACAATCCTCTGGTAATAACGGAATAGATGCCTTAGTAACCTCGATATAATATCCTGTAATTCTATTATATCCAACCTTTAATGTCTTGATATTAGTTTTTTCTCTTTGTTCAGCCTCGTAATTCAAAATCCAAGCCTTACCATTAGTAGAAATTGACTTAATTTCATCTAGCTTCTCATTAAAGCCATCCTTAATCATACCACCCTCCTTGACAGATAGTGGTGGATTATCAACAAGCGCAGCCTCTAATACATCATAAAGGTCAGCGTGAGGCTCAATATTAGTAGCTAGATCAGTAGCTGATTCATGATTTAATTCAAATATCTTTTCCTTAATTAAAGGCATATCCTTAAGTGATCTACGAAGCCATACAAGGTCCTTCGCATTCGCATTACCTGAAGAAATTCTACCTATAATTCTTTCAAGGTCATATACATTTTTAAATATAGCCTTAATTTCTTCCTTAACAATGAAATTATTATTAAATCTTTCAACGAAATCTAATCTCTTATTTATAAGCTCTAAATCAACAAGTGGCTTATCAATCCATTTATGAAGCATTCTTGAGCCCATTGCAGTATTACACTTATCAACTAGCCACAATAATGAACCATTTCTATTATTTAATCTTAATGTTTCACATAGCTCTAGATTTCTTTTTGTAAAGGCATCAATCTTTAAATAATTATCATTAATGTATGATTTAAACTTCTTAAAATGAGTTGGTATTACCTTTTGTGTATCAATAAAATATTGAATAAGAATACCAATAGCTGGATGATATTCCTCAGTAACATTTGAAGCAACATCAATAATAGCCTCAGGAATTAAAGCATTATCCACATATGATAAAGCAATAGAATTTTGCTTAACAAATTCAAATAAGCTGATATTATTAAAATCATTTAATAATACAATTTCCTTAATCTTTAGTGATAATAATTCATTTAATAGCAAATCTATTTTCTTAAAGGATGAAACATATCCCTCACCAGTTGTAATATCACTATAGCCTAAAATATAGCTTCTATTTAAATACATTACTGAAGCAATAAAATTATTTTCCTTTTCCTTTAATCCTGAATTAATTGTACCAGGAGTAATAATCTTAACTACTCCTCTTTTTACAAGACCCTTAACCATCTTAGGATCTTCCATTTGTTCAACAATCGCAACCTTAAATCCTCTTGAAACAAGCTTTTCGATATATTGGTCAGCCGCATGAAACGGAATACCACACATTGGTACACGCTCATGAGCACCAGCATCTCTACCTGTAAGGGCAATTTCTAGCTCCTTTGACGCAAGCGCAGCATCATCAAAGAACATTTCATAGAAAT
>JAZQVB010000249.1:0-11876 GCA_045631605.1 Anaeroplasma sp. | reverse complement strand
TGATAGATTAGTTCATCATTCTACAGTAATTAAAATAACAGGTAGATCATATAGAATTAAAGATTTAGTTATAGATGATCAATCTGATACAAATGACAGGGACTAAAACCTACATTTTTAAAGGCCATTTTTCTACATTTTGATGTTGACATTTACACTGTAATATGAAATATCTTCAATTAGTATCGAGTTTTAAACTGACATATACAGCATATTTTAACTCTTTTTTGTTTGATTAAATAGTTTAATAATGATTTTAATTTTTCAATATGTTATAATAATGTAAATAGGTTCGATTTGAGGTGTTTAGTATGTCAATTAACTATTTTAAATTAGCTTTTAAAAAAGTCAGAGAAAATGATGATGTTATTTATAAAGGATTTGGGTTTAAACATTTATCAGATGCAACTAATTTCTATGTACATGTAAATAATCAATCTTTTACAGGAAAGACAACTATATGTCAGCAGATAGGTGAAGCTGTCATATTAGGAACTGATATTTTGAAAAGAATATCGACTAAAGATAAAAAAATAGTGGATGATGTTTTATATGATACTGAAGAAGATAGGCAAATAGTATTAATCTCAAAATTAGATGCAGACTTCAAAAAGTTATATATTATAGAAGCTGATTCTATTAGAATGACATTTGATTCATTAACTCCAAGATTAGCTTATTATGATAAAAATGGTGTTATTATTAGCGAAGAAATGGTTCATGGACACTTGTTCATGTACTTTATAGGTCAATTAATATATGATTATATATTTTATGACGATATAAAAGAAACTATTATAAAATTTATAGATGATTCAAATGCTCAAACATTTGTTCATTTATGTGAAGATTTTTATCAACGTCATAAATTTGACGTAAGTGAAGAATTTGTATATGGAGATATTGATTTAAGAGAGTTTTACAACTATGCTTCATTAGGTGATAAACTTGCAATTATTAAAGCTAATGATGAAGAACAAAAAAATGTAAAACTAATTGAAGTGCAAAGGTTTAATTTTAAACATGATACTGATTTGATTCCTACACTAGGAAAAGAGTTCATTATACCTGATAATTTAAGGGCAGTTGCAAATGCAATTGTTGCCGGTGATGCTTTAGCAATTTTATTCTATGGACCGTCGGGAACTGGAAAAACAATGAGCTGTAAAATTATTGCTAGAGATACAAAATTACCAATATTGGCTACTATAAATTGTACAGAGAATCTTGATGAATTTGTGCTTGGTAAATATATACCGCTTGATGGTAAAATCGTTTTTATGGAATCTCAAGTTACTAAAGCAATTAGAGAAGGTGGAGCTGTCGTTTTTGAAGAAATTAATATGTCTAAACCTCAATATTTAGCATTTTTAAATTCTTTATTAGATGATAATGGTTTCGTTAGATTAGATAATGGAGAAAAAGTAGAACGTCATAAAGACTTCAGATTCTTTGCCACAATGAATTATGGGTATTATGGAACTAGGGAATTGAATCAAGCACTATATAATAGATTCAATGTTATATGTGAGTTAGAAAAATTACCTGATGAAGCAATTGCTAGAATGCTTAAAGCTCGTGTTCCAGAATGTGAAGAATATGTTTCTAACATTTTAAAAGTATATCATCAAATCCAAAAGAAAATTATGAAGGAAGAATTAGATATAGTCATCTCTCCAAGAAATCTAGAAGCTTGGGCTAGAATGGCAAAATACGAAGGATATATAAAAGCTGCAGATAAAACAATTCTTCCGATATGTAAAGCAGATAAAGTATTGGAAAATACTATAATGTCAATTATAAAATTATATAAGTGGTAGCCTATGAATAAAAAAGATAAAAAAGTATTAGATGAATTTGTATGTGAATACAAACGAGTTGAAGAGCAAGATTTTGCTTCCACATTTTCTGGTAATCCACTTGTAGAATTATTTTTTATTCTTGAAAATAATAGTTATACAGATGGTAAGCATATTGTTCTTGATCCACATATGTTAGAACTCTTTTGTGATGATGCAGCTTGGATTAAGACGATAAAATTTATGGAGCACACAGGATTTAAATTAGATTTTACTAATCGTTATTTGACGTTATCTTGGATTACAAAAGCTTTAAATATTCATGAATCTAGTCATATACTTTATACTAATTTTCCATCTATCGCTAGTAAAGGGAATCATGGTAAAACATTTAGAATGCTACTCGCAACTGTTAGCAATATAGTAGAAGATTCTTTTATTGATGCTAAGGCGTTAGAGAATTATTCGAATAGTTATGCTTATATTTATTTGCTTAGAGTATTATCTTTATTTCGCTCTCGTTTTTTAAAAGAATCTACTGTGGATGAAAATTTAGAAAATATTAATATTGAAGAAGCTGAAAAAGATAAAATATCTGATTTACTACATTATTATTCATCAAAATATATTTATCCAATGTTTAAAACTGAGATTCCTGAATATTTAGAAGAAGAGATAAAATATTTAACCCCCTTGTTTGAAGATGCAACTAGAAATGGTAATCCAGATAAACGAGATGAATTGTCAATTAAAATAGCAGATTATTTATATAAGGATGTTATGAAACATTCGGATGAAGATGATAAAAAAGAAAATGCTGAAGAAGAACAGAAAATGAAAGAACTTCAGGATAAATTAAAGGAACTGTTGATTGATTTTGAAATTGGTACTGGTTCTTTTAATTATGGTAATCTTGAACATAAGGGATTAAAAACTAGTAATGCTATTAATGTAATGGAAATATCTATTGATGATTTAAGTGAAATGTTAAATGCAGCAAGTGATGAAATATATTCAGCATTAAATAGTTTTCTTACAAACTCAAGTTTATCGAATGAATTAACTGAAGGTTATGTATATGTTTACGAAAATGAAAGTATTACAAAAGATAAACAACATAAAGGAATGCTTTTAAAAGAAATTTTACCTCCAGTTGATGTAAGATTGAAACCAGCTTATGATGCAATAAAAGGTAAATATAAGATTAATATTAATAGTTATAATAGACAATTTACTAAACTTCTTAAAGAAAAATATGAAGTTTATGGAAGTAAAAAAATTATAGGTGCTGTTTTGTCATCTAAGAATTTTGCTGATCCAAAAGAAAGGTTTTGGAAACAAAAGGAAGAAGAGGTGGAAATACCTGATTTAGCAATTACTTTCATGCTTGATGGCTCTGGTTCTATGAGTGATATAATTGATGATGCTAAAAAATCTTTAATTATTGTTCATGAGACATTAAAAAAATATGAGATAAAGCATAGTGTTGTGTTACACCAAGCAATATACGGTGAGCCTAAAATACAACATTATATTTTATTACCTTTTAATGCTAAAAAAGGACAAGAATATAGTATTTTGAAATCTATTGAGCTTGAAAATACAAGAGAAGGTCTATCTTTGTTATGGAATTTAAAATATTATGAAAAAATCACAGCTGAACATAAAATTGTAGTAATGATTTCTGATGGTGTTCCATATCATGAGGCCGATGAATTCGAATATGGCCCTCCTAAATCTATGATTGATGCTAGAAATGCTCGTATGAAATTAGAATCTTTAGGATTTACTGTAATTGCTATAGCATTACATGGATGCTATGACGAATTAATACAAATTTATGATATGGTAATAGACTGTTCTGATATTACCAAGCTAACAGGTAAATTGTTGCAGTGTATAAGTAATGAAATTGAAAAGTATTAAGTAGCAAAACCATAGGTTGTAATTTGAAAGGAGTGTTTTTATGAAAGCTTATATAAAATCAATAGATAATGTTTATCCTGTATCTCATAATCAGGCAGCAGCTATGAATGGCTTTAAATCATTTGGATTTGAAATTTGTTTTTATAATGATGAAAAAAGTATTGATTATCAAAAGGGAGATGTGGTTGTAGGCTTTGTAGGAGATACTTTAAGATTTTTTAAAAAAAATAATATAGATATTAATTTGGTTGATTTTCCCAAATGTTTTAACGAATATTATAAAAGAAGTATTATAAAAAGTTTTATTAATGAATATACAGGAGATTATCCTATATTTGTAAAACCGGTGTTAACAAAACTATTTAAGGCAAAAACAGTATATTCTAATGTAGAATTAGAACAATTATTAAAAGAGTATGGAAATGTTGAATGTTATTTTGAAGGTGTTGTTTCCATAAAAGCAGAATGGCGTGTTTTTGTTTATTATGGGAAAATATTAGGCGTATATAGGTATACTGATATATATTATCCTTATGATTATAATTTCATAGCTAATTTATTAGAGACTGCATATAATATGCCTAATGCCTATTCTATTGATATAGCTTTAACAAAAGAAGGGGATTACTTAGTAATAGAAGTAAATGATGGTTGGGCTATTGGAAGATACGGATTAAATGATGGCAATTATGCTAAATTTTTATATGCTAGATTTGCAGAGATTTTCAATTTTGAAGATGTTTTGAAAAATAAGTGATTAATAGCATTTAAATTCGATTAATTAATTGATTTGGTAGACATCTATTTTGTAACAAATGTGCTACCGTTGAGAGTGTTGTACTTTTATTGTTAAAACATATCATCGAAAAAATATAATATTGAAGTAGTGTATTTCACTACTTTTTTTCTATTAAAGCTAGAAAAAATATGAAGCTTAATTTTAAAGCTTCATATTTTTCTTTCCTATTCATTTTCTTTATAATATATACCTTGATATAGATTATTGTTTCTTAGCTTTTTGTCTATTTCATTCATAACAACTAGCTTTTTTCTAGTCCATAAGGGAGTAATTAAATTATCCTTAATGCTGTCAGCGGCAAGCCTATGTATAATTACTGTTGGCTTTAAAATACATATTTGCTGTACAACTATATCAACATATTCCTTTAAAGATAATATACTGAATTGCTCTTGCTCATATTCTAAGGCTATTTTAGTATCCTTTAGTATTAAAAGAGAATGTATTTTTATTCCTTGAATATCTAATTTGTTTAGGAATTTAATAGTATTTAGCATATCATCCCTTGTTTCATAGGGTAGACCATTAATTATATGTACAACAATTTCAATATTATATTTTCTTAATTTATTTACAGCTGTTATAAATTCATCATTGCTTGAGCAACGATTAATTTTAATACCTGTGTTTTCGTTTGCTGTTTGTAAGCCAAGCTCAATTTGAACATTTGTTTTAGTGTTTAATTCACCTAGATAGTCTATTATTTCATCATTTAAGCAATCTGGTCTTGTTGCGATAGAAATGCCTACTGTTTTATCAGGTGCTAGGCTTAGGCATTCATTATATATTTCCTTAAGCCTATCTAAATCTGCATAGGTATTAGAATTAGCCTGTAGATAAGGCATATATAATGTGTTTTTCCATTTGTTGTCCATTAGCTCCTGGATTTGCTTAAATTGTAGGGCAAGCGGTAGGTTGACATCACCTGCCATATCGCCGCTTCCAAGCTTTGAGCAGTATGTACAGCCACCATAGCCCTTTTTACCGTCCTTGTTAGGACAGGTAAAGTTAGCGTTTAAGGCTATTTTTGCAATTTTACAATTGTATTTTTTCTTATAATATTCAGTTAGTGTATTATATGGCTTGTCTTTTGTAAAGTAGTTCATATTGTATCACCAATCCTATCATTTAATATAATACCATAAATGAAAATAAATAAAATCATTTTCATACTTGAAAAATGAAAAATATCGGTTAATATTACTATTAAATAGGTTTTATTTTTGATATAATAACATATGACATTGAAAAAAGGAGATGAACTATATTGAGACGTATTATAGATTGTTTATGCCATCCATCTAGAATAGGCTTATATTACAAAAATAAAATAGGCGTTATTATAGCACATGTAGTGGTGGCAATGCTTGTGTTTGTTTCTGTTTTTTCTGTATCATATATAAATTATGATTATTTTGATCATTCATTTTCTAGAGGTATTACTAGCCTTATAAGAAGTAGTGAAAATGATTTAAATATAAAATATAATGATGGTAGGCTTACTGGTACAGGCTTTAGTGTAGCTGCTGGTGAGTATGAAATATATTTTTTAGATAGTAGCTTTATTAAGGAAAGTGAAGTATTAAAGGTTTATTTCCAAGAGGAAAAGGCAGAGGTATATTTTGGATTTAGATGTATCGCGACATATGAATATAAAAATTCAACAGCTAAGGATTTTAGCTTTGCTGAGGTTAAGGATTATAATATTTACGATACTATTCAATTTGAGGGTATTGTAACAGGTGTGTTTGATACAATTAATACTAGATATGTGGTTTTAGATGCATTAGAGGTATTAATAGGTATACTTACTACATATTTTATTGTTTTAGGTATTATTACCTTATATTCATTATTTATTAATCCGATGATTAGCTTCAAGGTAAGAATTAAATTATGCTTATATTGTAGTATAGTATATTTCTTAGCTATGTTCTTTACAGTATGCTTTATGGCATCATGGATTCAATATCTAGCGTTTATATTGCCATTTATGTATACAAAAAGAGCATTTAGAAGAATAGTTAAAGTAAAGAAAAAGGCATAGGAGATATTAAATGTTATTAGTTGATAAGATTTTAGAAAAGGGTATTATTAATTCTGATAATTTTATTAGGGTTGATGAGGCTATTTTCCATAGTAATTCTAAAAAATTAAATATTGTTTATGTTTTAGGCTATGCAGTTTCTTTTGATACATATAATGAGCTTATTAAGGTAAGTAAGGAAATTTTAAGCCCATTAAATGTTAATGTTGAAATATCTATAGGATATGAGGATGAAGCATTATCTAAAGAGAATTTAGAGGTATATTTAAAGAATATATTAGCCTCATTAGTTCAGGTAACGCCGCGTATTAAGGCGTTAAATGAAAATGACGCTATTATTTCTGATAACGAGATTACCTTCATAGTTGCGTTTGATGCGTTAGGCCTTGAGGATTTATGTAAGCTTATTTCTGATTCATTTGGCGATTATGGCTTAAATGTTGATGTTAAGATTCAGCATGATGAGAATAAGAGCGTACAGGCTCAAATTCAAGCATTAGATGCTAGAATGGAGGAGGCTTTAGAAAAGCAACGTAAGGAGGCTGAGCAGGCAGCTAGATTTAATCAGGAAATGGCTTCTATTAGTAAGAATAGCTATCGTGATGTTCCTACAAGCTATACATCTATTAAGAATATTCCTTCTACATATGAGGGTATTTATGAATATCAAAATGTACATGGTACTCAAACATTCCTAATTAAGGGTTATATCTTTGATATGGAAATTAAATCATTTACTAAAACAAAGAGCCTTTTAGCAACTCTTAAGATTACAGATGAAACAGATTCTATTGTTGTTAAAAAATTCCTAAAGACTGATAAGGAAAAGGAATTATATGAAAAGGATATTAAGGTTGGTACTGAGCTAATTATTGTAGGTAAGGCTGAATATGATACATTCGCTAAGGCTGTAGTTATTATGGCTAATTCGGTTCAAGCCTGTGGTGTACATAAGGAAGAGGAGATTCATGATGACGCTGATGTTAAGCGTGTAGAGCTACACGCTCATACAAAGATGAGTACGCTTGATGGTTTAACTGATGCCTCTGAATATATTAAGCAGGTATCTAAATGGGGATGGAAATCTATGGCATTTACAGACCATAGTGGTTTATATGCATTCCCTGATGTTCATCATGCGTTAGATAAATTCCCTGATTTTAAACCTTTATATGGTGTTGAGCTTTCATATGTTAATGATGAGGATTATTTTGTTGCGTTCAATGAGCGTGATATTCCACTTAAGACTGCAACATATGTAGTATTCGATATTGAAACAACAGGCTTCTCTCAAAGATATGATGAGATTATTGAAATTGCCGCATGTAAGGTATATCAAGGCGGTATTATTGAAACATTCTCAACATTTATTAATCCAGGACGCGATATTCCTGAAAAAATTACAGAGCTAACTACTATTACAAATGAAATGGTTGCTGATGCGCCTACAATTGATGTAGCATTAAAGGATTTTATAAAATTCTGTGAGGGTAGTATTCTTGTTGCTCATAATGCTAGATTCGATATTGGCTTTATTTATGCTAAATTAAAGAAGCTTAATATTGAATTTGAGGAATTCCCTGCGATAGATACATTAAATTTATTTAGAGCTGGATATTATGATCAGGTTAAAACATTTAACCTAAAATCATTAAGTAAATTCTTTAAGGTTAAGCAGGAGCAGCACCATAGAGCTATAGATGATACGAAGGTAACATCTATATGCTTTGTATATATGCTTACAGATTTATATGCCAAGGGTATTATTAATTATAAGGATATTAATTCTATAATTAATCCTGATGAGCATTGGAAGCATTTAATTCCACCTCATATCAATATTTTAGCTATGACTCAAGAGGGATATAAGAATTTATTTAAGATTACCTCTGATAGCTTAACTAACCATTTCTATACTGATGCGAAGATATTAAAATCAGTATTAGATGCGAATAGAGCTGGCTTATATTTAGGTAGTGGATGTGCTAATGGCGAGGTATTTGAAAAGGCCTTAAATAGAAGCGAGGAGGAAATGCTTGAGGCAATGAAATATTATGATTTCATTGAGGTTCAGCCACCTTCAGCATATGCTCATTTATTTGATTCCTTAGCTAATGGTGAGGATGACATTAAGGATGTTATTAAACGAATTATAGCCGGAGCTAAGAGCTTAGGTAAGCTTGTTGTTGCAACATCAGATTGTCACTATATTAGAACAAGCTATAAGAAATATAGAGATATTTTAATTCAATCACCACAAATTGGTGGTGGTAGACATAGGCTAGCTTCATATGATAAATCTCCTAATATGCATTTACGTACTACAACAGAAATGCTTGATGAATTTAGCTTCCTAGATAAGGATTTAGCATATGAAATAGTTGTTACTAATACTAATTTAATTGCTGATAAGGCAGAAAATGTTAAGGCATTTACTAAGACTATGTATTCTCCTAAGGATGATGAATTTAAGGATTCAATATTAGGTGTTGAATCTATTGTTACTGAGGTTAGAAGAATAGTTGGTGAAAATGTAGAAAAGATGTATGGTACAAATCCACATGAAATAGTTAAGGCTCGTATTCATAGAGAGCTTGAATCTATTATTTCTAATGGATATGCATCAGTATATTATATGTCACATTTATTAGTTGTTAAGTCACTTAATGATGGATACCTTGTAGGATCACGTGGTTCAGTAGGATCATCACTTGTTGCGACAATGATGGATATTACAGAAATTAATCCGTTATCTCCACATTATCGCTGTAAAAAGTGTAAGTTCCATGCATTTAAGATGAACGCTGATGAAAAGAATAAATATGGTATCAGAGATATCGAGGAGCAATTCCAAGAGGATTTAGCATCAGTAGATTCAGGATATGACCTACCTGATGCGGTATGTCCTGTTTGTGGTGCTAAGCTTACAAAGGATGGACATGATATACCATTTGAAACCTTCCTAGGCTTTAATGGTGATAAGATTCCAGATATCGACTTAAACTTCTCAGGTGATTATCAATCAATTGCCCATGAATATATCAGAGAGGTATTTGGCCCTGAAAATTCATTCAGAGGTGGTACTGTAGGTACTATCGCTGACAAGAACGCAATTGGCTATGTTAAGGGCTATTGCGAAAGAACAGGCGTTCAATTAAGAGATTGTGAGGTTGAAAGAATCTCTAAATATATTGTTGGTGTTAAAAGATCAACAGGTCAGCATCCTGGTGGTATTATTGTAGTGCCTCATCATGTTGATATTTATGATGTTACTCCAGTTCAATATCCTGCGGATAATACAGAAAATAACTGGAGAACAACACATTTTGATTATCACTCATTTGAGGATAACCTATTAAAGCTTGATATTCTAGGACACGATGATCCAACTATTATCAAGTATTTAATGGATTATGTTCATGAGCATCAGGAGGATTTCCCATTTGAAAATGCACAGGATATTCCTATTGATGATAAAAACATTTATAAATTATTTAATTCAACAGATGTTATTGGTCTTACAGAGGCTGAGCTTGGAAGTAAGGTAGCTTCTTATGCAGTACCTGAATTCGGTACACACTTTGTTAGACAAATGCTTGTTGAAACATTACCAAAAACATTTGCCCAATTAGTTAAAATTTCAGGTCTATCACATGGTACTGACGTTTGGAGTACAAATGCTCAGGATTTAGTTGGTGGTAAGACAGAATTTGGTGCAATTGACTTTAAGGATGTAATTGGATGTCGTGACGATATCATGGTATTCTTGTTATATCAAGGATTAGAGCCATTAACAGCATTTAAGATTATGGAGTTCGTTCGTAAGGGTAGAGTAGCTAAGGATCCTAATGGATGGGCAAAATTCCGTGAGGAAATGGTAAAGAAGAATGTACCTGATTGGTATATTTGGTCATGTGAGCGTATTAAGTACATGTTCCCTAAGGCACATGCTACTGCGTATGTATTAATGGCACTTAGAATTGCCTGGTTTAAGGTTAACGCTCCAGTATTATTCTATAGTGCATGGTTTACTAATCGTGCTAAGGCTCATGATGTTTATTCATATTTAAATGGTCCTATAGCTATTAGAGCTAAAATTGATGAAATTATGAATAATCCAAGCGCGACAGCTAAGGATGAGGATTTATTAATTTCATTACAATTAGCACTAGAAATGACATTAAGAGGAATAAAATTCCTTCCTGTTGATGTTAATATATCAGATGCAACAACATTTACAATTGAAGCTGGAGCTATAAGAATTCCATTTGTTGCGGTTTCTAAACTTGGTGAGAGCGTTGCACAGGATATTATTGAAAAGCGTACAGAAAAGGCATTCGTATCTAAGCGTGATGTTGCAATTCGTACAAAGCTAAATCAATCATTAGTTGAGGAATTTGAATTGATGAAGGCCTATGGTGATTTACCTGATGAGGATCCAGAGGTAACAGAGGGAATCTTTGCATTTTTGAATTAATATGTTATTTTATGTGATTTATACCACAATTAATTAATATACTAATATTGTGGTATAATATTCACATACAGTATAAAAGGAGGAAGAAAATGAGACCTAGTCCACTTTTTTCAAACATAAAAACAGGCGAAGCTATATATGATATAGAAAAAGCATCCTATAAGGGTATCGCAATTAAGACATCATTCCTACTTGCGATGACTATTGTAGTAGCAATTCTAATTGCATATTTCCTACCAACAATACTTTTAAATAATCCAGATGGATTATATGTAGCCTTATTAGTAGGTTCAATAGTAGGATTTATATCAGTAATGGTAGGTAGAACGTCTAATAAGGCAGCTAAATATTGTGGTGTAATATATGCCGTATGTGAGGGATTATTCCTAGGTGTGCTATCAGCAATCCTAGAGGTATACGCTCCAGGTGTTGCAACACTATCAATATTCTCAACTCTAATTATATTTTCAATTATGGCAGTATTATTCTTCTCAGGAATAATTAGAGTAGGAACAATAGTAAGAAGACTAATAATCTCATTAGGATTCTGTGCATTAGCTCTTGTATTATTTGTAAGTATTTATACAATGTTTGCAGGACCAATCGCTAATGTCGGCTTATTACTAGGCTTAGAGGCATTCTTATTAATCTATGGTGTATTTACATTGCTTTTAAACTTCGATGAGGCTAAAAGAGTAGTAGACTATGGTGCATCTAAGGATGCAGAATGGTCTGTATCATTAGGCTTAATGGTAACATTAATTTATATTTATGTATATTTAATAAGAATATTATCAGTTGTCTTAAGAAATAGAAACTAGTATATAG
>JAZQVB010000248.1:0-7713 GCA_045631605.1 Anaeroplasma sp. | reverse complement strand
CTTCTTATTCATATACATATGATACATATGATAGATTAATTAGCATCTCATGTAACAATGAATTACTAGTTACCTATACATATGATAATCTAGATAGAGTATTAAGCCTAAAATACGGTAATAGTGAAGATATTGTAACATTTACGTATGATTCTTACGGAAATATTGATACCTTATCATTAGATAATACAACATATTCATATGTATATAACGAATATCACCAATTAATTTCATTAAAAGAAAATGATATTGTAATAAAAACATATGAATATGATTTAGATAGTAAAGTTAGTAAAGTTATCTTTAGTGATAATTTTATAGAATATAATTATGACAATTTAGATAATATTGTTGAAGAAAAAGTAAATATTGAAGGTAAAGAATTAAATACAGCTTATTCTAACCTATATCGAGCTAACGGATGTAATCCAGAAGCATTATTAAATGCCTTTGACAGTAAATATTTAAATTGTATGTTTATAAATGATACATCGATGATTGGTCCAGAGGCCGTAATTACGCCAGCTATTTCAGGAGGCAATCAATTAAATAGAGTTGGCATTGTACCATGTTATTCATTAACAGGTTCTAATTCCATTCAATATTCATTACCTGATGAATTAAAAAGATTAGGCTCATTCGGTTTATGGGTTAAGCCTAATAATCCACAAGCAAATAAAAATGTATTAACAATTTCTAGCAATAATAATTCTTTAATTACTGTATCAACAGATAATGAATATAAGCTATATGTTGAATTTAAAAATAGCAATTCACAAATAGCTAGAATCATTTCAACTAATGTTCAATTAACAGATAAATGGACATTTGTCGGTTTAAATTGGCTATGTCAAAACCAAATGACAAGAGTATCTTTAATTATTGATGGCTTATGCTTTAGCTATCAAGCACAATTCGAAATGGAATTAGGAAATAACATCAGTTATCATCCTGGAGATACAATTATTGGTAATATTGCAGCGATCATTTCTAGCTACAAAGCAATTATTCCAACTAGTGAATTAGTATCATATTTTAGAAGCACAAAGGATTATATATTCTCAAAAAATACTAGTACATATGCGTTAGATTTCTCTAATACTACTGTTTATGATTTACCTAATGACATTGAAGTATTCCCACTTCAAAACAATGTTAAGTCATTAAATGGAATTGAACCAATAGTATTTGATCAACGCGTTATTAGCCAATATGATAGGGATAGAACTTTTAACTATAATTATTCAAGTAATAGATACGCTTATGTGGCTGATGGTGGGAAGCTTATTTACGATTTAAGTATTAGAGATGAGCATACTATCGGAATGAATATTTTTGTTGAATCATTTGTTAATATGCAAACAGTCTTTGAATTTATAAATTCATATTATTTTATAGGCTTATATGTGAACGAAAACGGAAAGCTATGTTTAAATATTTACGGTTATCACAAGGATACTGGATTAACTATTTCAAGAAATACCTGGACATTTGTAGGCCTAGCAATTAAGAAAATAGGAACTGTTGATGCAGAGCCTGATAATTATAATGTATATGAAATAAAGGTTTTTAAGGATAATCAAGAATTCACAACAACATGCCAAGAGGTATTTGAATTATCATATTCTGATTTATCTGTAGGTGGAAAATATAATGAACAATTAACAGATAATGTTTTTGAACCAAATTATTCAAACCATCCATTACTTGGACAAATCGAATTAATGATTTCAAAAAATAGCTACTCTACACTTAGTGAAATTCAATCTATTAGAAATAATTTATCTCAAACAACTATTTCTACTGGTTACAATGAGTTTGGCTTAGAAAGAATTAAAAGCATAGAAACTGATAATACACAAGTTTTAACAAAATATACCTACTATAAAAATAGAAAGGATAATACTGGTCAATCTAATGACTCTATTTATAAATCTACACATATAAATAAAGAGTTCTTCGATTTAAATAACACATCTTTAATGTTAGAATATGAGATAGACGAGCTTGGTAATATTTATTGTATATCACCAGATGACCCTGACTTCATTTATCATACATATGATTACGATTATAGAGGATATTTAAAATTTGATAATGATGAAGCATACACATATGATGACAATGGAAATATCACTTCATGCGGAAGCTATCAATATGAATACAATGATACAAACAAGGACAAATTAACAAAAGCATGTGGATATACAGTTACATACGATTCAAATTATAGTCTAAACCCTACAAGCTGGAACGGTAGAACTTATACATGGTCTGGAAGAAAGTTAAATAGCTTCACTAAAAATGATATTACTACAATCTATACATATAATGAAAAAGGATTAAGAACATCAAAATCAGTTGATGGATTCACAACAAATTATTACTATAATAATGACAAATTAGCTTCTATGATTAACCCATCATACAGATTAGATTTCTTATATGATGAATACAATAAGCTATTTGGTTTTATTTATAATAACAACAAATACTTCTATTTAAGAGATCAGCTACTTAATATTATTGGAATCGTTGACAAAAATGGTAATTTAATTGTAAAATATAACTACAACGCATACGGAAATAATATGACTATATCAGGTAATAACACAATTGGAAATATTAATCCATTTAGATATAAAGGATACTTCTACGATACAGAAAGTGGTATGTACTACTGTAAAACTAGATATTATAATCCTTTATGGTGTAGATGGCTAAATGCCGATAGTGTAAACTATTTAAATATCACAGATATTAATGGTACTAACCTATATCAATATTGTAGTAACAACCCTGTTATGTATTATGATCCTAGCGGGAACGTATTACTTATTGCTGGTATTGTTTCTATTGCAATGGTACGTTCTGGAAACAAATACAATAAAAACAAACAATCTCATGGTATTACTGAAGAAAATATAGATGAACTACTTAATAAAAATGAACTAGGTATAACAATAACGAATAATTCATGTAGTGTTGACAACTCATACAATTACACCGAAGAAGAAATGAGGATCATTTGCGAAAAATTCAAGGAAAAAGCTTCTAGTTTAGATGTGAATTCAGCATATAATGAATGGTTAGCTCATAACTATGCTTATTATTTTTTCACAGAAACAGGTAGTGGTAAAGCATTTAACTTTATCTATTCTTTATTTAGTGATAAAGATTTGACAGAAGCAGCCCGAGATGTTGATTTAAGCACTAAACCCGAAACAGGACCTAGAAAATTATTTTTTGATGTTATTTTATTCTTTGGCAACTTATAAAAATATCTTTCGGGTGCAATTCCTAAATACAACCATTAAAATTTCGTAAGGAGAATTAATTTATGAAAAATATAAAGAGTGCTTTGAAAATATTTCTTAAAATTTTTATATTAATTTATGCATTTATAAATACTTTATTTTTTACTTTTATTGTTCTACTTATAATATATGGTTTACAAAGACCAGCTACTCATCGACGTACAAAATATTATGTTTACGATAATAATAACCTATTTCAATCATCCTCATTTTATTACTATGATCGTGATACAAACTATGCAAAAGCTTATAGAGAAGGAACTTTTGCTCATTATATTGATAGTTTTAATTTTACAAGTAAAGATAAACATATATATGATTTTCGTTTTATAGAATATGAAGGCTATTTATACTACTTCGTTTGGGAATACGAAGTTGCAAAACCCGAGGGTGGGGGTGGCTATAGAACTACCAAACAAATATATTACAACTATAAAAAGATTGGCGTAGATGAAGGTTATCTCGAAAATATACAAACTATTAATGGGGAATTAAATTATGTATCTATGAATAATTTGAAATTTCTAATATGCTGTGATGGACCCTATTATCATAACACTAAGAACGTTTTACTCGTTGAATATAATTATCCACAAATTAGCACATATTCTTATGCTTCATTAGAAAACTTAGACGATGTATATTCATTTAGTTTTAACAATTCAGAAATTATATTAACCAATTTCAATCAAACAAAAAAATACAACTATTCAATTAATAAGGAAATGCTAAACATCAAACTAAACTACACTTATTTTACTATGGGGGATTATATTTGGTTCGGCAAATTTTCAAGATATTATCAAACAACAAAAAATAGTATAAAATATATGGATAATGGTTCTTTATATTTTGCATACGAACGCATTTTAGAAAGAGGATGCAATGATGAGGGATGCCCAATTCAATTTTGCAAATCTGAATTGGTAAAATTTAATCCAATAACAGGAGAATTCAAAAGCCTAGGCCTTCTACCTGACAACTTTAGAGTTTTAAGTATTTATACTGACCATGCCGTGGTAATAAGTGATGACGTAATTGCTAATTACTATTTCAATGAGAAAGAGTTAAAAAACACTACTAAAATTGATGTATTATCGCATTTAAATGAAAACTATAAATATCAGTGTATAGAATTTTATATAGAAAATGGAAATTTTTCATATTACAATATTTATACAGACCCTTCTCACGCTAAAAACTAATAATTCTAAATAATTTTCATACATTTAGAGTAACAAAAAGCTCTTATAATACTTACCGATTTGATTAAATAAGTATGTTAAATTAATGATAGTAGACTGTAAGCGTCAAAAATACCGCGTGAAAAAAGCCCCTATTTCTAGGAGCGTAATATGTGCAACACCAAAAAGCTGGAAATGATATGATATCTCCAAAGTAGACAAATAAAATAATTAAAAGGAATAACAATCCCTATGGAGATTCGCGACCTCGAGATTATTAGTCTACTTTGGAGGTATTTTTTATGTTAGATTATGAAATTTCAAAGAAATTAAACATTAATGCTGAAACATTAGATTTAGATAAGTCTTATTACAGCTTTAACACTAACACTTGTTATCTGGACCTATGTCAAGTTTTAGGACACAAAAAGATAAACCATTATCGTTTTAAAGCTGCTTGATATTCTAAATATTTTTAATTTGGAGTAATATAACCTAGGGTACCATGGATTCTTCTAGTGCTATACCAGCCTTCAACAAACTCAAATATTGCTAATTTTGTTTCGTTATAGGTGATAAATGTTCTATGATTTATCTCCTCTTTTTTTATACTTAAGGTGTAATTATATTTTCAATTGTAAATTGAACCTCTGAATTTCTATCATCTATAATTTTACCATTTACTACATATAATTTATTCTTTTCAATTGTTATATCTATCGATGAATAAGTTTTAGGGAAAATAACATAAGGAATAGTTTTACCAGATTCATCAGCGAATACACCTGATAACATCTTTTCTCCTTTTTTAGTTTTAAATTCCTTTATACTTATAAACTCAACTAAAAGCATTATATTTTGTTCCTTTTTAGCGGCATTAATGCTTGTGAATTTACCTCTTCTATAAATTTCTTTTGAGTTTTTAAATAGGTTATATTCAAGATTCATGCCTAAATAAGTTAATTCCTGTTCTCTTAGGAAATCAATATCATACTCTTCTACAACCTCAATTTTATTATTCATATGACTTAAGAATAATGCATCCTCAGTAGAAACTGAATTTGTCATTGATTTTTTTGTTTTACCAAAAATATCAAGTGCACCAGAATAAACTAACGCTGTAACAACAGCTGATGATAGCTCACTACATCTAGCCTTAAAGTCATCATAATTCTTATATAAGCCATTATTATTTCTTTCCTCTATGATTCGTCTTGCTGCTACATCACCTATAGAATGTATAGCGTTAAAAGGAATAAATAGCATATTATTTTCATATACAAATTTATTAGTAGATATATTAATATTAGGCTTTAATGTCTTTAGGCCTCTAGCCTTTGCGTATTTAATATATTCAACCATTGATGCTGTATTACCAATAACATTATTTAAAATATTCGTCATAAATATTGGGAAATAATTAGCTTTAAAGTAAGCCATTTGATATGAAAGAAGTGCATAGGCAACAGAATGTGATTTATTAAAACCATAATTAGCAAATTTATAAATTAAATCATATATTTTTCGTGCTACATCCTCTGTATAACCCTTATTAATACTTCTTTTTACAAAATCTGAGCTCATTTGTTCAAGCATCTCAGCATTCTTTTTAGAAACAGCTCTTCTTAATATATCTGCCTCACCTAATGAATAACCAGCGAACACTCTAGCGATCATCATGATTTGCTCTTGATATACGATAATACCATATGTATTACTTAAAATTGGCTTTAAATCATTATGAATATATTCAAAGCTTGCTCCATGCTTACGCTCGATAAATTCATCAATGTTATCCATTGGTCCTGGTCTATATAGGGCAAGAACTGCTACTAAATCCTCAAAGCTAGTAGGCTTAAGCTTGCGTAAAACATTCCTAATACCTCTTGATTCAAGCTGAAATATACCTAATGTATCTCCATCCTGAAGCAGCTTAAATACCTTAGGATCGTTTAATGGTATATTTCTTAGCTTATTTAAATCAAAGCCTGGAACCTGATTCATCATAGCATCAACCATAGTTAGATTTCTAATACCTAGGAAGTCCATTTTCAAAAGACCTATTTCCTCTAAATCTGATGCCTCTAGCTGTGACTGATACAACTCATTTAATCCTGGCTGCAATGGAATAATATCATCTAATTCATTTGATGATAATATTATTCCTGCAGCATGAGTAGCAATATGCTTAGGAAGGCCTTCAAGACCTCTAGCAACATATAAAAATTGATATAAATCATTATCCTGATACGCTTCAAGAAGCTTGTCATATCCTTGCTCCTCAACCATATCTAGTATTTTTTCCATACGAGATGCTTCTATTTTAAATACCTTAGATAATTCTCTTACAGATGATTTAACCTGGAACGTTCCGAATGCTGATATATTACATACGTGCTTATCTCCATATAGCTCCTTAACATGATTGATTACTAAATCTCTAGAAATATCAGGGAAATCCGTATCAATATCTGGCATTGTAATTCTTTGTGGATTCAAGAATCTTTCAAATAGTAAATCATAAGCTAATGGATTTACCTCTGTAATACCAAGACAATATGCAACTAAGCTACCGGCAGCACTACCTCTTCCTGGTCCTACTAATATCTTATTTTGCTTTGCGTATTTAATGAAATCCCATACAATTAAGAAATAATCATTAAATCCCATATCATCAATAACCTTTAGCTCATATGCTAATCTATCTAGATATTCCTTACGATTATATCCACGTCTTTCTAATCCCTTATAGCATAAAGCTCCTAAATAGTCCTTAGATGAGGCACCTTTAGTGTTTGGATATTTGGGTAATTGTATTTTCTCTGTGAATAAATCTAGATTAATGCTGTTAACAAATCTATCAATTTTATCGTTATTTAAAGGATTAACCTCGAAGCTAAAATCATCTAGCTCCTGAATTTTATCCTCATCACCTGCAATTGCGGTTAAGGCCTCATATATACAAGTATCCTTATTGGATAAATATTTACATTGATGTACTGGAAGTGAAATAATATTAAATTTAGCTACATATTCTTCCATCCTTTTATTTATTTCAAGCCTATCTAATTTATTAGTATATGATACACCTAAAATACCCTTAAATGATTTAAGCTTTAATAAATATTCATCTAATATATTGAATTCTCTACTACTAAATAATCTATCTAAATAAGAATTGTTATAAACAAATATAAAATAAATATTTTCCT
>JAZQVB010000247.1:0-13352 GCA_045631605.1 Anaeroplasma sp. | reverse complement strand
ATAAAATATGATATTGAATAGATAATAACATTTAATTATGTTATAATTTCCTTGTATAACAAATAAAGGAGAATTTTATGGCACAATTAACTTTGGTAAAAAATAAAGGTAAGCAAGTAAGAGAAACAATTGATTTTATGATCAGTGATGAAAATAATTTAGAGGATATCTATAAAATTATTTGTATTATGGATTATTATCAAAAGGATAATACATTATTAGTTGAATTAAGTGCTTTAGGTATATTTAAGGATGATGGCTCTTATTGGGTTGAGAAGTTCACTAGAGCATTTACTATTCAAGAAACATTCAGCTTAAATGGTGAGGATATTAATTCATATATTGATAATAATAATCAAGATATTATAGATAAGGCATTAGCTAAGCTACAATTAGCGTTTGATCAATATCGTTATTTAGAGGATGCTGAAAGAATAATTGCAAAAATGGAAAAATAGAAATATTTTTCTTTTTGCTTCTTAGGGGGAAGTATGAAATTAAGAGTTAATGGGAATTATATATACGAAGGGGATAGACCTTTTATATTACATGGCAGCTATTTTCTATGTTTAATGATTAATAAAATGAAAAAATCCAGAGGTTTGAATCTCTGGATTTATTAATAAAAAAAACGACTTATTCAGTCGCGATTCTTTAGATGGCAGGGGCAACAGGATTCGAACCCGTACCAAAGGTTTTGGAGACCCGTGTGCTACCATTGACACCATGCCCCTACGTACAGCAGTTAGTATATCACACATATTAATTAATTGCAAGTAAAAGTTTTATTAAAATATTCTAAATATATACATATTTAGATTGTATTAGCTATTAAAAAAATGTAAAATAAATATAATGATGGAAATAAAAGAGGAGGGTGTTTTATGGAAATGATAGATACCTTGGCTAGCTTTATAATAAATTGGTTTCCTAGCCTATTGTTTTTGATTATTATTTCAATCGCGACAATAGTAGGATTAATAAGAGGATTTAGAAAGAGCGTAATACTTGCGATACAGGCAGCGGCAGCCCTATTTGTATGCTTATTCGCATATTTAATAGTTGTTAATGCTCCAGGTACTGATAGGAATATTGTATCTTTTGTTAATATGTTTGCTGGAGATGGCTTTGTTCAGGGATTATTTGATGCCTCAACAGAGTGTACTTCACTAAAGGAAATTTTAATAGAATTTATACCTAAGAATTTGAATTATGGCGATGGTCTTAGTTTAATTGTAAAGGAAAATGGTGCTTATTTAGGTGCTTTAGTAAATTTAGGCTACCATATTATATTTGCGATTATATTTACAATTGTTTATTATTGGCTTGTGCTTGTACTATATATTGTATATTTCTTTGCGTATCCTGAAAGAAGATATAAAAGAAAAATTAAGGCAAAAAATTCACTTCTTGAAAGTGAGAAGCCTTATAATAGAAGAACATTATACGGCGGCTTAATTGGAGCTGGTCGTGGTTTAGTTTCTGGTCTTGTTTGCTTATCATTTATTGGTTCACTATTCTTTATACTTGCTGGTGGTGTAGGACAAGCAGAGGAGGAGAATTACGATTATGGTGATGAAAATTATAATTTAATTGATTCAATATATCAAAATGTAGGTAATTATGGCTCTAGTGGTATTTTTAAGATTTTAAATGCTATTAAGGATAAGGATGATGTTCCTTATTATCTATTTGCGGCAGAAATAGTATTACAGGGTGGAGATATAGATTCTACTACTAACGAAAGTGTTAAATTATATTTACCTAGAGAGCTATCAGCCTATGTAGGATTTACAAGAAGCACATATAATTTACTTTTAAAGTATGATACAGATGGTGTTATTAAGAGTATTATTCTTAATGAGGCTGAAGAGCTTAACATTATGGATGAAATGGTTAAGATAATAGCTAAGGAGGAATTCCAAGAGGAATTTGGTGCTATTATTGATGATTTTAATGGTAATACCTACTTTATTAATTTAGGCTTATCATTACTTGATTCTATTACTAATCATATCGATGAGCTAGAACTAGGATTAGGTGAGGATGTAACTGAAATATTAGCTATTTTATTTAAGAAGGGATATAAATCAAGCTATATTCCTGAGGATAATTATGTAGTTACGCCAGCTCATATTAACGCATCTAGCCTATTATCAGCTGATGATACAAAGAATTTATTAAAATCAGTATTATCAGTTTTATCAATTGAGGCTGAGGGTGATGATACACAAAAGCTTCTTACCTATGCTGAAAATATTTTACCTAAGCTAACAAGCTTATCTATTTTCTCTGATGAAAGAAAGGATGAAATGAATCCTTTACTTCAAAGAGTATATACATATGTTATTAATAGATATTTACCTAAGGATAATCCTGAGGCTGTAGAGCTAACAAGCTATACAAAGCTGCTTTCTAGCCAAGAAAGTGCGAATATCGATTGGATTAAGGAAATTAATGGCTTATTAGATTTAGCTCTTAATGCGATTGATTTAGTTAATATTGTTTATACTGGTAATGAGGATAAAGAAATATTAGATATAGTCTTTGACGCATTTGATAAAACAAATGATATGTATGATGAATGCCAAGAGGCATATAAGAATATCAAAAATGATATTTGTAATTCATCATTATTATCATTAGTGTTCTCAGATAGTGGCTTATACCGTAAGCTTGAGAATGCAATATTATCATTTGCACCTGAGGCATACATGTTTGATGATATTTATTATGTTAATAAATTAGATTCAAATGGTAATGTTGTTGAATATGGTGAGGTTTATAATTTATTAACTGCAGTAGAGACTGTATTAAATAACGAAAAAACAAAGTCTGTATTACAAGGATTCCTATCTGATGATTTTGATCCTAGCAATATATCAGCATTACTTTTAAGCGTAAAGGACGCTGTAGCTATATTTAATACACCAGATGGAAATGGAGAAACAGTATTTGATTATGTATTAAAATCAAAGGTTGCTCAATCAGTTATTTCAGGTCTTATTATTGCGAATAAGACTATTGATGAGGAAAATAATATAGTTTTATATATTACAGATGCTAATTTACAAGAGGTAGATGGTAATACTGTTAATGTATTAAAGCCTGAGGAAATTTCTTTAGTTTTAAATAATGCATCAAGCTTGATTGATACAATTATTCCGTATTTAGATGAAGCAGATGCTGATAACTTTAATAAGATTACTCCGCTTATTAGTCGTTTAACACAAAAGAATAATAATAATCAAAGCATAGTAGATAATTTACTTGAAAGCTCAATTATTGAGGGGACATTAGTTAATGTTATTTCTAATGTATTAAATCAAGAATCATTAAGCCAATTTATTTCTATGCCTGATAATTATATGATTGATGGTAAGGCTAATGTTAATGAATGGATTAAAAATCAAGAAATTAAAAATATTGTTAACGGTATTGCGGTAAGTGGTCTTGATTTTGATGTGTTCTTAAGTGAAAATGAGGATTCAGCTAATCAATTACTTGATCAAATAAAGGAAATTGGTAAGAAGGAAAATAGTGAGGATGAGTCATTAAAGCCTGTAACTACATTATTAAAATCTAAGCTATTACATTACACATTATCAGGTATTTTAATTAATGATAGTGAGGATTCGATTTTACCTATAAAGGTAGTTGTACCTGCTGATGCGAAGGCTAAGGATGAAAATAATAATGTTATTGATAATTTAGTTAATGTAACTGAAATTACAGATGTTATTAAGCTATTACCTGAGCTATTAGATGCAGTAATGCCTTATTTAGATGAGAATGATGAGGGATATAATAAGATTACGCCTTTAATTGATAGATTAACTGTAGTTAAGGAAAATGAAGAGCAAAATATTTGTGATAAGCTATTAAACAGCTTAATCATTGAATATACATTATCTAATACTATTGCAGATATATTAAAGGATGATTCATTGAGTGATTATGTTACTATACCTAGTGAATATTTAAATGAGGACGGAACTAATAATCTTGATGCATGGCATAGCAATAAGGAAATTAGTAATTTAATTAACGGTATTGCCGCAAGTGGTTTAGATTTTGATTCATTTATGAACAGCTCATCAGAGGATGTAATGCTAGACCAAATTAAGGTTTTAGGTAATAAGGATTTAGATACATTAGAAAATAAGGTATTAGCCTCTAAGCTATTACATTACACTATTTCTAATTTATTAATTGATAAGGATTATAGTGGTATTACTATTTTAGTACCATATAGCTCAATGGCTGTTGAAAATGAGGATATAAATGATAAATTAGTTTCAAAGTCTGAAATAGCTAAAACAATTAAACAAATACCTACTTTATTAGATGGCGATTTAAGTGATGTTAATTCAATTTTGAAAACAGTTGTAAATAATAGTGATGAGCTATTAAGCCTACCAATTTTGCTTACAACTATAGTTTTATATTTAAATGAAAACTTCTTAAATACGTTAGATTCTGATTTATTTGTTATACCTTTAGCGTATAAGGATAACGCAGCATTTGATGTTTTAAAGAATTATGACCCTAATGCCACAGAAAATATGAATTTATGGCATGATGAGGCACCTGCTCTTGTTAAGGGTATTGATGTATTATTAGGTATTACAGAAGGACAAAGCGTTGATTTTAACGATATGGACGCAGTTAGTAATACTGTTAAGGGTAATATTAAGAATTTAAATCAAATGTATGCTGATACAAATGAATTAAAGATTGATGTTACTTATAGATCTGATATTATTGTTGCTTCATTAGCTAAATCAATTGATAAGGCATTTATTGAAAATGATGGTATTGCAAATTCGAATGCAGTAGCAAGCCTAAGAGAGGAAAGCTATTATGCAAATGAAACAGAAGAGGAAAGATTATATACCTACCCAAGAGATGAATTCTATAATTTAATTAATGCAGTAAATGAATTAAATCTAGATTTATCTCAGGATATTAATGTAACAAAGGTTGCAGAGGATATTGAAAAATATAATTTACCTGCTTCATTAGATAATAGTAAAACAACATTACAATTAATTTATGAATCAGATATTATTAAGTATGTTATTTATGAGCAGCTAAATACATCTATTAATAAATTAGCTTCTAAAGAAAATATGGAGGCTATCTCGGATGAGATTTATGAATCTATTAATGGCTATGATTATTACAAAATATCTGAGCTAGCTACATTAGTAGATGCGGTTAATGCTTTAGATGTTGATTTAAATTATCAAAATATATCTACTGTAAAATTGAATGATAATGTTAAAAATGCAATAATTGCTTCTACAATTATGAAGCTTGTTATTACAGAAAAGCTAGATGGCATTACAGATATTATTGTTCCAGCATCAGCTAAGGCTAATAGTAAGCCATATTTAGCTAATACAGAATTAGATAAGCTATTTACAATACTTATCAATAATAAAAATGATTTATTTGATAATAGTGGTGAAAATGTAGATATTACTACTATTAATGTTGATAATATTACATTGTCATTAATGAATCAGCTTATAACATCAACAATTCTTCACGCAACAATGATTAATCAGCTTGCAAATAAGAGTATTGATGGAATAGTAATCCCAGATAATTATAAGGAAGCATCATCAGCATCAGCTTTAGATGATTTCGATAATAATATTTGGGTTAAGGAAAATGAAATTTCAAATTTAATTTCAGCAATAGAAATGACAAATTTAATTGCTGGTGATGAAAAGCTTGATTCTGTTGATTCAGGCTCAATAAAGACATTAGTTAAGAATTTAAATACTAATATGGTTACAGCTATTTATAATTCATTAATCTTTAAATGCTCATTAAGTAATACTGTTGAGGGTACAGTTACTGTACCAGTAGATGCATATCTTGCTGATGGATATTTATTAGATGGAAATGAATATAAGATTATTACTAAGGACGAAATTGTTTCATTAGTAACAGCTGTAAATAGATTAGAATTAGATTTTGATAATATCAGTCTACAAACAATTAAGCTTGATAGTAAGGATGCTAAATATATTTCAGCATCTAAGATTATCAGATATAAGCTTCATGAAAAGCTAAATGATGTAGATGCGATAATAGTTCCTAATAGTGCGTTAAATAGCTATGACTATTTAAGTGAAGAGGAGGCTACTAAGCTATTAACAATTTTAGCTGATAACAAGGATTCGTTCTTTAATACAACAGATAACAATATTGATTTGGAGTCACTAAATATCGATACTAATAATTTATCAATTAATGTATTAAGATCAACATTATCATCAATTATATTCCACGCAACAATGATAAAAAATATTAATGAATTAAATATTAATGGTGTTGTGATACCACAGGAATATAAGGATTCTGCAGAAGAAAATGAATTAATTGAAGCATTTGATACAAATACATGGGTTGTTAATAATGAAATTGATAGCCTATTATCAGCTTTAGCATTATTTACTGATAATGAATTAATTTCATCATTAAGCATTGATGATATTACAGCTAAGGTTGCAACATTAAATGATAAGCATACAAATGATTCGACAAAGCTTGATGTATGCTATAAATCAGTTATTATGCAGGCTACAATGACATCTAAGATGGATGAGGCATTAACTGTAGATTTAATCGATCAAAATATTAAATTATATGAATTAGTTAAAAATACATATTATACTAAGACAGAAATAGCTAATTTAATTGAAGCCTTAAAGGAATTAGAAATAGCTGATTTGAATAATATTGATTCAGAATATGCAGCAAATAAGATGCTAAATCCAAATACTAGTGTAGATAAGCTACACAGCTCATATATCCTATGGGGTATTGTGTCAAAGCAATTAGATATAGCATTAACAGATAATAATGTTCATACTGATGTTATAAATGATTCAAAGCTTGAATTAGGTACTACAGGCGCTACAGTTTATACTGCATTAGAGGTTAAAAAGCTAATTAATAGTATTAACGAGGTTGTAGATACACAATCAGGTACTGGTTTAGATGAGCTATTATTAGTTACATCTACTACATTATTAAATAAAGACATTGATTTTAATGTTATTTATAGCTCTAATATTATGGTTGATGTTATAAGCCAAAAGATCAGTCAAATGTTTGAAGAAAACAAGGATATTTATGGTAATTCAACATTAAGAGATCATGATAAGGCTAAATATAATTATAATTCAAGCATTTTATTCTATAAGCAATTAGAGGTTGAATCGTTAATTGGATTTATGAAGCATTGTAATATTGGCACATCAGAGGACTTTAGTGCTGATAGCATAGTAGTAACAAGAGAGGTAATTGACAGCTTCGTTGTTGCAGAAAATAATACTGCAAACTCATACATTTTAGTTGCGACTATTACAGCTAACCTACTTGCAAAGTCTGAATTCCTATTACCACAAAGCTGTTATAATGCTGAGGATGGCATTATTAAGCTTAATGAAATAAGAGCATTATTATTAGCTATGTGCGAGGGTGTACCTGGAATGAAATATTCAACATTTGATCCAATGACTGTTACACCAGCTTCAATTGAAAATATAGATATATTAACTGCAAGTATAATTATGAAGGCTAATATTACATCATGTATTTATAATGATTCTCCTGATTGTGAGGGTGAATTTATATCTGGTGTTGTATCAGTTGACCGTAATTTAAGCATTTCAGCATCGTATGAAGAAAATAATAACGCGTTTATTTATATCCTAACGGCAGATGAAATAAAGAATATTATTAACGCATTTAAGATTTTAAATCCAGATAGCTTTACATTAGATATTTCATATCAAAATTTAATTTCTGTATGTGAAATTGAAAATGGTAATTTAGTAGTAGATAATATTTATACAGTATTAAAATCAAGCCTAATGCATTTTATTATCAGTGATTTTATAAGCGCATATAGATATTCATATGCCGGCACTACTTATAAATATGATGATGTTTTAGCTCCAGTAGCTAGTATTAATATTTATACAAAGGCTAATGTTATTACCTACAATCTAGTATATCTTGGTATTTTACAAGGTACAGCATTGTATAAATTTAATTCTGCAACAGAAATTAAGGCGTATAATCTAGAGGTAGTTGAAAGCAGCGAATTTATTGTTGATGAAATTGGAAATATTATTGCTCCAAGATTCAATAGAACAAGATTATCAGCTGATGATATCTGTGCTTACTTAACATATTTATATTCTAGTTTATAAAAAATAACAGGAATATTGTGCTTTTCAAGACACAATATTCCTATTTTTTTCTTTTGTAAATACATGAAAAAGCTTTCATAAATTATGTAAACGCTATACATTAGTTTTTTTAAAAAAAGAGTATATAATACTTGATGTAGCGAAATGCTACAGTTAGTTTTCAATTTTTTCATTTCTTTTTTCTATGTTCCGGAAGGAACTTTTTTCTTTTTATAGACCATTTATTTTTAAAAAGCAACCGAATATTAAAGATGTTTTCTTTTTCTATTATAAGATGTATAATTTAATCAGAGGTGAGGTCTATGAAATTTAGATTTGAAAAATCAAATGATAAAGAAGAGATAGTAGCTTATGCGAAGGAAAAGAATAGGCTTATTGAAGCTATAGAAGCATTATGTGTAAATGAAGCAAATACTATACTTGCTTATGATGATAATAAAATTATAGAATTAAGCTATAATGATGTAGATTGCTTTATAACTATTAATGATAAGGTATATGCTGTAGTGAAAAATAAGAAGCTTATAGTAAAGAAAAGACTATACGAATTAGATTCGTTAACAGGGGACTCATTTATTTTTATAAACCAGAGCTGTCTAGCTAATATAAATAAGATAAAATATTTTGAAGCTAGTATCGGTGGAGCGTTATTAATAGTTTTTAAATCTGGATATAAGGATTATGTATCTAGAAGGAAATTAAAATATGTTAAAGAAAGGCTAGGTTTAAAATGATGAAGCATGTTAAGGGATTTTTAATGAGAGGAACATTCTTTGGTGGATTTGGTCCAATTATATATGGAATAGTAATGCTAATTTTATATTTATGTAAGGTAGATACTAAATTTGATGGATTAGATATATTTAGATCTATTATATCGATTTATATGCTTGCGTTTATCGTCGCGGGTGTATCTATAATATGGGATATTGAAAGAATAGGATTGGGATTTCAAATCGGTATTCATTGTTTAGTAATATATTTATGTTATTTAATAACATATCTAATAAATGGATGGATTCCTTCAAATTTAATCACATTACTTATATTTACATTAATATTTGTCGTAGGATATGGTAGTATATGGTGTATAATATATATTGTTGAAAGAGGAAGAGCTAAGAAATTAAATAAGCAATTATCTTAAGAAAATATGGTTACAACCTTGTAACCATATTTTTAATATATAAAAAAAAGCCTAGATGTTCTCTAGACTGTAATTTCAAGTGGGGCGCATAACGCGGTTCGAACGCGCGAATGTCGGAGCCACAATCCGATGTGTTAACCACTTCACCATATGCGCCATATTTATGTGCAACTTAACGTGCATTTAATATTATACCTAAAATTTTTATTTTGTAAAGAAAAAGTTTGAAAAAAATGAAAAAAATGATACAATTTATATGATATATCAAAGGAAAGGGTTTTTTTATGTTTAAAACAATACTTAAAGTACTATATTTTTCATTTGCTGCTGTACTTGCGGTAGTTATATATATGATGTCTTATATGACAAACCTACAAAATTATTGGATTTCAACACTAAATACATATGTAGAAAATGAGGAATTTGATTCTCTTGCAAGATGGTTTGGTGGATTACATAATTCAGAGGAGATTGCTGCAAACACAAGTAGCGATAAATTAAATATTCATATTTATGAGGGAACAAATTATGTAGATGAAACATATACATATTATATTACTCAAAATGAAGAGGTTGTATCTAAAGCTGAAAAATATCATTCATATGATAAGGCTTATTATATTTTCTTAACTGATTGTAGCTTCAGTACTCAACAAGAAACAGCTGGAGATCAAATGTTTACAAATAAAACAGGTCTTGTATTCTTTACTGAAGAGGGTAAGCAATTTGAATACTTATTTATTCAATCACCTACAGTTAATGCTGATTCATATAAGCTAAAGCCTGAAAGTAAGTCTGAAGCTGTATTATATGGTTCAAGAGATTTATTAGCTTTTGAGGAAACATATAATTTATTCTATTTATTCTTAGATGAAAATATTGTGTCTGCAATTTATGATGTGTTAGGATCAGAATCTAAGATTACTGGTGTTAATGTATCTACAGGCTTAGGTGAATTATTATTCGCTGAAAATATCGCAGTAGATTTTGATTTTGAATCTCAATTCTTTACAGATATTAATCCTGTACTTGAGGCATATGATGAATATATTCCTGTATATGATTCATACAAGAGTGAGGATAGTAAATATTCTACTGAGGAATATGAGGCAGCTCAAAAGGCATATAATGAGAAGTGTGATATCGTTTCTTCAAAGATTGAGGATGGTACATTCTCATCTTATTTCCAACCATTTGGCAAGAAGACATTCACACCTACCTCATTAATCTTTAAGTCTTCAGGAGTAGTAATTCTATTTGTAGTTTGTGTATTTATAGTTTATTTCTTATTATTTAAGTTCCAAACAATTAGAAGAATTGTTTTCAGAGAAAATAAGGTTAATAATTACAGAGCTATTCCAAATAAGAATGCTAAAAGAAAATAGTTAATTTATGGACTGTTGCAAAACAGTCTTTTTTCTTGCAAATAAAAAAGTACTTCGAAAAGTACTTTATTTATCAATATTAGAATTTATGAAATCCTTTAATTCATCAACATATTTATTAGGCTCAACTAAATAGCATAGGCCATGACCAGATTCTGGTATTGTAATAATTTTCTTTTTAGAATTACAATCATTATATAATTTAAAGCTCATATCACATGGTACGAATGCGTCAGCCTCACCATGATAGAATATAATTGGTATATTAGTATTCTTAACTGATTCAATAGGGGATGCCTCCTCTAAATTAAATTTACCATATAATTTAGCTCCTATTTTTATAAAAGGATAGACATATTTAGGTGGAAGCTTTAATGTTTTTACTACAATATTGATAATTTCCTTTGCAGTGGTATAAGAGGAGTCAGCTAATATGCCCTTAACATTTGATGGAAGATTCATATTACTTACTAGTAATACTGTAGCACCACCCATAGAAACACCACCAAGGTAAATATCTATATTTTCTCCAAATTCCTGAATAAGGAAATTTATCCACGAAATACAGTCATGTCTTTCGTTTATACCAAATGTAATAACGTTACCCTCAGATTCTCCGCATGCTCGTTGGTCAACAAGTAAAGCGTTACGACCAACCGATTTAGCACGGTTGATTCCAGCTGACATATCACGAAATGCACTACCACGATAGCCGTGGAATAAAATTTCGATTGGACCGCCAGGGACTGTCTCAAAATACATTGCGTGTAGCTTAAGACCATCAAATGATGTTATGTAATAATCCTTATATGGCAGCTTTTTAGCCTTTGCCATATCAGATAGTATTTGCTCCTTGTATGCGCTGAAATCATCACCTAAAGGCATTTCTGTATCGTCGTAGGCTTTTTTTCTGTCTACATAAAATGTAAGCTTGAAGCTTATATATGAAATTATTAAAATAGCTAGAATAATTAATGCTATTAAAGAGCCAATTATTATTAATAATATATAATACCAGTCCATATTTAAACCTCCATAATAATTAAAAATATATCACAAAATTACATTTTTTACAACAACACTAGAAAAGAGTTAATATTTCCTTGTAAAATATAATCTTTTTTTGTAAAATTATTTCGAGGTTGAGTATAGTTATGAAAAAAATAGAGGTCAATTATAGAAATAAAAAGCGTTATAATACAGCTAAATATCCAATTAGACAGCCAATATATTTAACATGGCTAATTTGGGTATTATCTTCAATAATGCTGATAGGGAAGAAAAAGAAGATTGAAAAAATTAATATGGATGGATTAAATGGACCATATATTATGTTAAGTAATCATATGCATTTTGTTGATTTTGAGCTAACTGCGGTTGCTTTATATCCAAAGAGAATGAATAATGTTGTTAACATAGATGGTTTTTATAAAAGAGCTTGGCTATTAAATTGGATAGGTGCAATTGCAACACGTAAGTTTACTACAGATTTACACCTAATAAGATCAATTATTAAGGTGTTAAAAAGAGGAGATGCGGTTGGCTTATATCCTGAGGCTAGATATACTGCGTCAGGTACAACATCCTATTTGCCTGAATCATTAGGTAAGCTTATTAAGAAATGTAAGGTTCCTGTAGTAACAACTATTCATCATGGTAACCATTTATATGCACCATTCTGGAACTTTAGAGATAAAAGAGCAGTTCCTTTATATACAAAAATGACTCAGCTATTAACAGCTGAGGATATTGAAAGAATGTCTGTAGCTGAAATTAATGAGGCTATTAATAAGGAATTTATATATGATGATTATCAATATCAGAAGGATAATAATATAATCATTAAAAATGAAACTAGAGCTGAAGGGTTACATCGTATATTATATCAATGCCCACATTGCCATAAGGAATTTAGTATGAATTCTAAATTAGATGAAATATATTGTGAGGAATGTGGGAAGCGTTGGAAATGGACTGAAACAGGCTATTTAGTTGGTAATGATGGTGTTACTGAATTTGATCATATTCCTGATTGGTATAAGTGGCAAATTGCAAATGTTAAGGCTGAGGTTGAGAATGGAACATATAGCTATTTAGATGATGTAGATGTATTCTCATTACCTAGATGTAAGAGGTTCTATAATTTAGGTCCAGCTAAGATTAGCCATACTATTGATAATGGCTTTGTTTTAGAAGGACATTATAGAAAACAGGATTATAGAATTGTAAGAAGACCATTAGAATCAGATAGCCTACACGTTGAATATGATTACTTTAGAATTCGTCGTGATGATTGCTTTGTTATTAATGTTGAGGATGATTGTTATTTCTGTTATCCAAAGAATAAGCGTGTTGTAACAAAGCTTGCAATCGCAACAGAGGAAATTTATAAATACAATAGAAAGAAGAAATAGCAAATGAAAAAGTGAAGAATATCTTCACTTTCAGAGTGATGACAAAAGGTGCTTTTATAAGTACCTTTTTCTTTTTATCCACAATTTAAAGATAAAAAAAAGACTTTTCCGAAGAAAAATCTTAAATAAGTCATTATACTAGTAGCCCTCTTATGAAGTATTCTAGCTA
>JAZQVB010000246.1:0-14502 GCA_045631605.1 Anaeroplasma sp. | reverse complement strand
GATATACCTTATAATTTTAAATTTTGATATTGTTACTACAGTTGTAGGTGTAATTATGATAGTATGTGGCATATTTAATATTCCTGCAGGGTTTAAATTTAGAAGGATTAATAATGATAGAATTGATAAGATGGATAATCTTGAGGCTGCAAGAAGATATTGTAAAATATATGGAATAAGATAAAATTAAAAGAGACCTAGATGGTCTCCTTTATTGTTTATTACTTATTTTTAGCTTCGTTCATTGAACGCATTACAGCTCTAACTTGCTTCTCAGATGGTGTTCTACCCATTTGAGTCATCATAGCTCTAATCATATTCTCATTAATTGGTGGATTCTTTTCTAATTGTTTTGCGAAAAGCTTTCTTGTAATAAAGAAAGTTGCGATTGCAGTAATAAGAATAACAATAAGAACTATAATTAATAATTGCCACCAATTGACAATGTTTTGCGCTGCTAAAATAATATTGAAAAGCATTTTATTCACTCCTTTATAAACTAGTCTTATTTTACTATTTATTTAAACAAATTTCAATATATAATATAGACAAAATAGTAAATAAGTGTTAAAATAAATTATACTTTATAAGGAGGTAAATTGATATGCCAAGAAAAGTATTAGAAGATACTTGTATCGCTTGTGGTGCATGTACTGGTGAATGTCCAGTTGACGCAATTTCATTAGGTGACGTTGCTGTTATTGACGAAGCTGCATGTATTGATTGTGGTGCATGTGAGGGTGCTTGCCCTGTTTCTGCAATCGTAGAAGCATAATTCAATGCCGAATTAGAAAAAAGTCTTGCGACTTTTTTCTTTTTTTGCCCATATTTTAGTTTTATAAATTCATAGTATATTATTGGAGATGATTATTATAGAAAATAATATTATGAACAAACCAAAGTTTGTTATGAATCCTGATATTGAAAAAGCTTTTTTAAAGGGATCATTGTGGCCTAATATATATAGCTTTTATAAATATGCTGTGAATGATTATAAGCCTAAAAGTGAATATGAGTCTTTAATATATATGCTACAGGTATATAGCTTTGCTGCGCTTGAACTTACATTATATTTAGATGTCAATCCTAATGATAGGGAAGCGTTAGATGTTTTAGATAGAATTAATAATGAAAAGAGTAAAATATCTAATTATATTAAGGAATATAAAAAAGGTGTGAATTTAAATGTTTTGTTATAAGGATATAGCAGCATTCCCGATAAATATTACTAAGCCTGATATTAGATTTGCTAAAATTTTAATGACTCAAATAGGTGGATATGCAGGTGAATTAGGAGCTGCAATAAGATATTTTATTCAAGCACCTACTATGCCTGATGAAATGGGTAAAAAGCTATTAATAGATATAGCTACTGAGGAATTAGGTCATATTGAAATGCTTATGCTTATGATTAAATGTCTTACTAAGGGTATGACAGCAAATGATTTTAAAAATGCTGGTATGGAAGGATTATATGCCGAGCATAAGCTAGGATTATATCCTACTGATGTATCAACTGTGCCTTTTAATGCTGCGATATTAGCTTCAACTGGAGATCCAATTGCTGATTTACAAGAGGATATGGCTGCAGAGGAGAAGGCTAGAGTAGTTTATGAGCATTTAATGGATTTAACAGATAATGAAGAAATATTAGCGCCATTGTCATTTTTAAGACAAAGAGAAGTTGTACATTTCAATAGATTTAAGGAATTATTAGATTATTATAAAAATAAAAAGAGAATCTAAATTCTCTTTTCTAAAATGACTGATTTTAATCAGTTTTTTTCTTTTTGAAGCTATTTTCTGTGCCATTTAATAATCTTTTATAATTTTTAGTGTGCTTTAAAATTATTAATGTAGTAGCAATTGTAAATAAAATACATACTGCTAGTCCTGGAGAGGCTATTAAAATGCTAAATGCATTTGGTGATTGAAAATTGATGAAATATAATACCCATCCTGTTAGGACAACCGTTAATGATGCAAATGTAGAGCCTAATGAAACATAGCCTGTAATTGCTAGTGTAATAAGGAATATTAGTAGACATGCTATTGCGGCAAGTGGGCATAAAACTAAAACTACACCAAGTGATGTTGCTACTGCCTTTCCACCCTCGAATTCTAGGAATACTGAGAATGAATGACCAATAATTGCAAGTGCACCATACCATAATAAATCAATTGGTGATGACCAAATATTTAGTGCTGCTAATAGCTTGATTAAGAGTATTACTGCCATTCCCTTGAATACATCGAAGAAGAATACTGTAAACCCTAATTTTTTACCAAGCACTCTAATTGAATTAGTAGTTCCGATATTTTTGCTGCCGTGCTCTCTTATGTCTATATCTCTTGATTTTCCAATTAAAACACCAAATGGTATAGAGCCTAATATGTAAGAAGCAATTAGCAATAATATTGCTAATACTATATTGAATGCTTCAGTAGTTGATTGAAGTAAAAACATATATAAACAACCCCTTAATTTATTTCAAATTATATTATACAATCATAATTGAATGTTGTCAAAGGAAAGTCATTTTCCTAATGCTTTGGAATAGAAAAAAATATATTAAATTTAATGCGATTTATTGAGAAAAATGTTTGTTTATGTTATTATAAAGAAAGATGATTATAAGGAGGGATTGTAATGGCTAAGGAAGTTAATAATGCTTATAATGATGACTCGATTACCGTCTTAGAGGGTCTTGAGCATGTTAGAAAGCGTCCTGGTATGTACATTGGTTCTACAGATGAAAGAGGATTACATCATCTTGTATGGGAAATAGTTGACAACTCAATCGATGAAGCACTTGCCGGACATGGACGAGAAATTACAGTTACTATTAATGAGGATAATTCTATCACTGTTGAGGATAATGGACGTGGTGTACCAAGTGGTCTACATTCAACAGGTAAAAATACAATGGAAATTATTTATACAAAATTAAATGCTGGTGGTAAATTCGGTGGTAATGGATATAAAACTACAGGTGGTTTACATGGTGTAGGTGCATCAGTAGTTAATGCGCTATCTAGCTATATGTATGTTACTTCATATAGGGATGGGAAAATTAAGCAAATTAAGTTTGAGGCTGGTGGAAGTAAGATAAGTGATGTTGTTGTTTTAGGTGATACTAAAAGAACAGGGACTGTTGTAACATTCAAGCCAGATCCAACATTATTTACTACTACAGTATATTCATATGACACTATCAAAACTAGAATTAGAGAAAGTGCATTTTTAATTAAAAATCTTAAAATGGTTTTAAAGGATAAGAGAAGTAATAAATCAGAAACATTTGTTTATGAAAATGGTATTTCTGAATATGTAGCCTTTATGACGACTGGTAAAAAGCCAAGCCATAGTGTTGCTTATTTTGAAGGTATTTATAACCAATCTAATTCTAAAGAGGCTATTGAGGTTGAGGTAGCACTTCAATTTATTGATTCTTATTCTGAATCAATTGTTTCATTCGTTAATAACGTTAAAACTGCTGATGGTGGTAGCCATGAAACAGGATTTAAATCAGCTTTAACTAAGGCTTTTAATGATTATGCTCATAAAGCAAGATTAATTAAGGATAGTGTTCAGCTTGAGGGTACTGATATTAGAGCTGGTATGACTGCGGTTGTTTCTGTAAGAATTGGTGAATCATTACTAGAATTTGAAGGACAAACTAAGGGTAAGCTAGGTACCCCAGCTGCAAAGGCTGCGGTTGATAGTATTTTATATGAAAAGCTTGGCTATTATTTAGTTGAAAATAAGGACTTAGCAGAGGCTGTTGTTAAAAAGGCTTTAAAGGAGGCCGAATCTAGAGCTGCTGCACGTAAGGCGCGTGAGCAAGCGAGAATGGATAAAAAGGATAAGGGCGAGAAGAATATTTCTGCTAAGCTAGCTCCTACAAGTGAAAAGAATAAGGAAATTAATGAATTATATCTAGTAGAGGGTGATTCTGCGGGTGGATCTGCAAAGCAAGGTAGAGACAGAAGATTCCAAGCTATTTTACCTCTTCGTGGTAAGGTATTAAATACTGAAAAGGCTACTGCTGAAAGTGCATTGAAAAATGAAGAAATTGCTACTATGATTTATACAATTGGTGCTGATTATGGTAGTGGATTTGATTTAAAGAAATGTAATTATAAAAAGATAATCATCATGACCGATGCAGATGACGATGGTGCCCATATTCAGGTATTATTATTAACATTCTTCTTTAGATATATGAGACCATTAATTGAGGATGGTAGAGTATATTTAGCTATGCCACCACTATATAAAATAACAAAGCGTGGTAAAAAGGAAGAAATTATCTATGCTTGGACTAATGAGGAAAAGGATAAGATTTTATCTGAATGTAAATGTCCTACTATATTACAAAGATACAAAGGTCTTGGTGAAATGAACGCTGAACAGCTTTGGGAAACTACTATGAATCCTGAAACTCGTACATTAGTACAGGTTCAAATTGATGATTTAGCTGATGCTGAAAGTCAAATTGAGGTTTTAATGGGTAGTGATTCAGCAAGACGTAGAGACTGGCTTGAAAATCATGTTTCATTCACATTAGAGGAGGAATAAGATGGCTGCTAAGGATTTAAAAAAGAAGCTAGATGTATTCCTAGCTGAGAAATTTGAGGAATTGAAGCTTGAAGAGGTTATCGGTGATAGATTTGGTAGATATTCTAAATATATCATTCAAGAGCGTGCCATTCCTGATATTAGAGATGGCTTAAAGCCTGTTCAAAGACGTATATTATATGGTATGAACGCATTGAAGGTTAATTCTAATGCTCCATATAAAAAGAGTGCCCGTATCGTTGGTGAGGTTATGGGTAAGTACCATCCACATGGTGACTCTTCAATTTATGATGCTATGGTTCGTATGAGCCAAAGCTGGAAAATGAGTGTTTCTTTAATTGATATGCATGGTAATAATGGTTCAATCGATGGTGATGGACCTGCCGCAATGCGTTATACTGAAACACGTATGAGTAAGAATGCTGAATATTTATTACAGGATATTGATAAAAATACAGTTCCGTTTATTCCTAATTTTGATGAGGAGGAAATTGAACCAACTGTATTACCTGCGAAGTTCCCTAATCTTCTTGTAAATGGAGCAATGGGTATTTCATCAGGTTATGCAACATATATACCTACACATAATATTAATGAGGTTGTTAATGCTACTATAGCTAGAATTAATAACCCTAATATGACAGTTGATGATTTGCTTGAAATTATGCCTGGACCAGATTTTCCTACTGGTGGTATTGTTCAAGGTAAGGATGGCATTAGAGAAGCCTTTTTAACTGGTAGTGGTAGCTGCGTTGTAAGAAGTAAATATGAATTTGAAGAAATTTCTGCAGGTCAACAAAGAATTGTTATCACAGAAATTCCTTATGATACCTTTAAGTCTAAAACTGTTGAAAAAATGGAGCAGCTACGTATGGATGGCAAGGTTCCTGATGTTTTAGAGGTAAGGGATGAGTCAGGTAGAGATGGATTACGTATCGCAATTGATCTTAAAAAGGGTGCTAATGCTGATGCGATAATTAATTATTATTTTAAAAATACTGATTTACAAATTAATTGTAACTATAATATGGTTTCAATTTGTAATAGAAGACCTATGCGTTTAGGTGTTTTACCTATCATTGATGCTTATATTGACCATCAAAAGGATGTTATTACAAATAGAACTAATTATGAATTAAATAAAGCAACTAAGAGATTACATATCGTTGACGGATTAATTAAAATGGTTGATGTGGTTGATCAGGTTATTGCTATAATTAGAAAAAGTAAGAATAAGGCTGACTCTATCTTAAATTTAGTTAATGAATTTAGTTTTACAGAGCTTCAGGCTGAGGCGATTGTAATGATGCGTTTATATTCTTTATCTAATCAGGATGTTACAGCACTACGTGATGAGCATGATGGATTAAATAAGAATATTGATGAATATAATAAGATTTTATCTTCTGAGCGCGAATTGCTAAAGGTTATTAAGAAGGAGCTTGCCGAAATGAATAAGGTTTTAGTTTGTCCAAGACGAACTAAAATTGAAGAGCAGGTTGCAGCAATTAAAATTGATGAAACTGACCTTATTTCTAAGGAACAAACAGTTGTATCAATCTCAAAAGAGGGATATTTAAAGCGTGCTACTGTTAAGCATTATAATCAATCAAAGCTTAATGGATTAAAGGAAAATGATGCTGTATTATTCCTTCAAGAGGTTTCTACACTAGATACATTGTTAATATTTACTAATTTAGGAAATTTCATTTATTTACCAGTGTTTAAAATTCCTGAATCAAAATTTAAGGATGCCGGTACATTTATTAGCTCATTAGTACAAACAAATCCTAAGGAAAAGTTTGTGTCAGTATTTGTAATCAATAACTTTATTGATTCATATACATTCTTATTTGCTACAAAGAACGGTATTATGAAGCAAACATTATTACAGGAATTTAATGTTTCTAGATATACTAAGGCAGTAAGAGGTATGAAGCTTTCAGGTGATGATGAGGTTGTTGCAGTTGATATGATTAAGGATCCGCTTGAGGTAATGGTATTTACTAAAAATGCTGAGGCATTACGCTTTAGAGCAAGTGATATATCCTTATATGGAACTGCAGCTGGTGGTGTTAAATCAATTAATTTAAAGCCTAATGACGAGGTTATAGGAGCTATTTATTGTAATAAGAATGATGATTTCCTATTATTAACAAATAGATTAACTATTAAGCGTATGAAGGTTACTGATATTGTTTTAACTAAGAGATCTAGAGCTGGCTCTACAGTAATTAAAAAGGTTAAATCTAACCCATATCTATTAGTAGATGCTAAAAAGCTTACTCCTAACCAATATAAGGAAAATGTATTAATTAATTTAATCTTCAAAAACGGAAATGATTCGGTTGAAGCTTTTAGCTTAAAATACAATATTGCTGATTTTGGCAAGGCTATAACTCCAGCTAAGGAAGAATTAAAGGATGTTGTAGCATTTACAGTGCCGGCTCCAGCTAAGGCTGATGATGCTGTTTCTCCAGAATATTTAATTGAGGTTAAAAATGATTTGTTTACAGAGGATTTTGGTGTTGAGGAAAAGCCTCTGGTAACTAATAAAAAGAGTTCTGCACAAGGAATTTTTGATGAATTAGATGCTATTCTTGCAAAGGAAACGGGCAAGAAGAACAATTCAGTTAAGCCTTCTATTGATATTTCAGAAGAGGAGCCTAAAAAGCCTACGGGAGAGATTAAATTTAGAAGAATATCGTTATTTGATGACGAGGACTAAAATAATTGAACAGGGATATTTCTATATTCCTGTTTTTTCTTTTGGAATTGATAAAACAGCTATATAAGCTTGAATTTGCTCGTTTTTAGCGTTTTTAAGCGTTTAATGATAAAAAATACCGGTATAGCTGTAAAAAGAAAAATACGAGCAATTTGCTCGTATTCTTTAAATTTCTTCAACGTAGTTTACATATTCTAATTTGGAAAAGGCTTCGATATAGAATATATGCTTTTTATTATGCTTATTTAGAATATATAATGTAATTGAATATACGCTTAATCCAGAAGCTGAATATGCAGGATTGTGCTCGATTGAAACAACCTTCAAGCCGTTTTGTCTAGCATATTCTAAAAAGCTCTTCAAATAGGTTCTGCTTGGAAATTCAATATGAATTTCAAAATAAGATGTTTTTCTTGTGAATAAAGATTCAATTTTTGGTAGGAATGAAAATATTAATATAATCAATATACATGATATGATAGCTAATGTGTAAAAGCCAGCACCGATTGCTAAACCTATACATGCGCATCCCCATAAGCCTGCGGCAGTAGTTAATCCTTTAATTCTATTTCTTGATGTTACAATAATTGTACCAGCGCCTAAAAAACCGATTCCTGATATTACCTGAGCGCCAATTCTAGAAGGATCAGAGCCGAATTTTACTGCAATAAATTCGTTTGTAAGCATCGCAACAGCAGAGCCTAGACATACTAGTATATATGTTCTAAATCCGGCAGCCATGTGCTTTTTAGCACGCTCGACACCGATTATTCCACCACATATTAGGGCTAATAAAAGCCTAATGAAAATAGAAGCGATATTTATTTCTTCTAGAAAACCTAAATTAAGTAGCTTTACTAATGGATCGTAAATTGATAATAAACTCATAAGGTCACCATCCTTTACTATATTATATCATAAAATAATAAAACTAGAATATAAAACAACAAATATATAAAAATGTCATACTTGAAATTATATGTTATTTTCTATATAATATAATTAATAATGGCGATTTATATTTGGATGGTGTTAAAATGAAACTATACAAGAAAAAGAAAACTGAAGATGTTAGTGAAATTGATGTAATTTTAGAAGCAACTGCCAAGAAAAAGGAAGTAGATGTTGATGAAGAGGAAAAAATGGATCCTAACGGCATCTCAATGGTTGTTGAAAGAATTGAGCATGGCTTAATTGGATCATTAAGGATTGAGGATGGATTAAATAAGCCAATGTTTATCGCTAACGACATAGTACATTTTAGAAACCCATCAAGACTACAAATTAAGGATTTTATCCTATATAAATCGCACGATGAATATTTTGTTAGAAGAATAATTAAATATGGCGAAAGCGGAATCTACGTTGCCGGAGATAACGAAAGAGAATATCGATTAGTCCGTAAGGAGGATATCGTTGGCAAGGCTATAGGTAGACAACGTGGCAGCAAATATTTAAGCCTATCACTTAAAAATAGTAAGCCTGTTTATACTTTTGCGATGGTTAATTTAGCAAAAATCAGATTAGGTAATCGTGTATTAGGATATGAAGAGGAAGTTAATAATGAAGCACTAGAAATTGCGATGTCTAAGGTTAACGTTGCAAACGAAAAGCCTGTAGAATATAAGTACGATTTAGACCTTGATTCAGATTTATCAGCATTCCTAGATCCAGATGTATTAGTTCAACAGCTAGAGGAAGCTAAGGCAGCAGAGCTAGCAAGTGCAGAGGAATATGTTGAATACGTTGAATACGAGGAATATGAAGAGGAAATTGAGGATCAAGAGGAAGCTAGTGAAACGGAAAATGATGAAGCTTCAGAAGCCGATGACGATGTAGTTGAGGAAGAATAAATTAACATCTATAAAATATAATATAATAGTAAATGTTTAAGGAGTATGGTTGTTTCTGTACTCCTTTTATTACCCTTATAACATACTATATATGAGCGAAAAATAATTTCGAAGGCTATCTAGTTTAAAAAACTACATAACATAACTGTGATAAGCAATAGAAATGTTCATTTTGAAAAGATGCAAAATTTGACATTTTTATTATCTTTAAAATGCTAATATTTTAAATATAGGATGTATTAAAAATATAGTAGGTGTTACAGAGTATATAGTAAAAAAATATTTCGAAATGAAACTAGTTTTATAAACTAGAAATGATAATGATATATTTCATATAGGAGTAATAAAAACTATTTTATATGTTTTTTGTTAACTGATGCGTCTTGAAAATATATTTCAAAAGACAAATAGTTTTAACAACTAGATAAAATGATAAGAAAAAACAATATATCTCATAAAAATAATTTTTTTCAAGCAAAAAAGAAGTAAAAAGGAGGAAATATAATGGAAATTTTAATTGATGAAAAATGCAAAAAAATGGCTCAACTAAGCCGTATTATCGATTTAATCGACAATGAAAATAAGAGGTATTTAGCAGCTAGAGTTAACAATAGATTAAGGGAGTTAAACTATATAATTACAGAGCCTTCAAAGGTGCAATTATTGACTTTAAATGATGCTGACGCTGTAAGAATTTATCAAGCTACCCTACGATATGTAGTTGCGATGGCAGTTAAAAATATTTATCCGAAAGGTAGAATTAGCTTTAATTATAGTGTTTCAAGAAGTATTTTTGCTACTGTCTCAAACCTAGGTAGACCGTTTTTAAATAGTGATTTAAACGCTATTTCTATAGAGGTTCAAAGAATAATTGATGCTGACTATAAAATAGAAAGATATAGTGTTTCTAAGGATGAGGCAATAGAATATTATAAATCTATTGGCATGTATGATAAGGTTAAGGTATTAAAATATCGCAAAGAGGATACTGTTCATATGTACGAATGTAATGGTTATAAGAATTACATGTTTGGATATATGCTGCCATCAACAGCTTATCTTACTAAGTTTAATTTTAAGCTATATTCGCCAGGATTCTTAATTTCTTATCCTAGAAGTGAATGTGGTGGTGTTATTCCAGAGTTTACTGAGGAAAAGGCATTTAGAAACACATTAAAGGAAGCTAATGTTTGGGCTAACACATTAAAGTCAGGATCAATTAGTCAAATGAACGAGATTGTAGAGGATGGAAGAAGCTTAGAATTTATTAATATTTGTGAAGCTAGACACAATAGACAGCTAGCAAAATTAGGTCAACAAATAATAGAAAATATATCAGAAATTAAGCTTATTTGTGTTGCTGGACCATCCTCAAGCGGTAAAACTACATTTACTAATAGGTTGAAAATAGAGCTTAAGAGCTATGGTATTGAACCTTTAATGATAAGTATGGATGATTTCTATTTATCAGCTGATCAAGCGCCTAAGGATGAATTTGGTAAGCCAGATTTAGAGCATATTGAGGCTTTAGATTTAGAGCTATTTGATACTGTAATGTATAAGCTTATTTCAGGTGAGGAAACAGCGTTACCTCATTATAGCTTTACAGAAAGGAAAAGGACATTTAGTGAGCCTATTAAGCTAAAGAGTAATCAGCCAATTTTAATTGAAGGTATTCATGGATTAAATGATAAGATTGCGCCATCGATTCCTGATGAAGCTAAATTTAAAATTTATATTGCACCACTTGCTCAATATAAGATTGATGATCATAATCCTATTTCTATCTCTGATATTAGATTAATTAGAAGAATGGTTAGAGACTATAATTTCAGAGGAACAGAATGTGAAAAAACATTATCTATGTGGCAATCAGTTCGTAATGGTGAATTCAGATGGATTTATCCATATCAAAACAACGCTGATTTTGTATTTAATTCAGAGCTAAGCTATGAGCTATGTGTAATGGCGAAGCACTCTATACCATTATTACAAAGAGTGAAGGAAGATTCAGAGCATTACATTACAGCAAATAGATTATTGAAGTTCTTGAAATACTTTGAGGAAATTAGTGATAAGTGGATACCATGCAATTCGATATTAAGGGAATTTATAGGTAATTCAATATTCTATACAGAGGACAAAAAGTAATAGTAAAATAGAGCCGGATTATAGTTAATTCGACTCTTTTTATTTCGAAATTTTAATTAAAATACCTAAAAAATAAAATAAATATGTAAAAAAATTGCAAAAAAATAAATGATTTGATATAATGAAAAATGTTGATATAGGAGGTGGAAAAAGTGAATTGCTTAAAAAATATTTCTCGTATAGCTTACCCTGCAGAACTAGTTACAAAGCTATCTAGATTATATACATTTAAAGGAAAAGACTTTTATTATGAAGATGTATTAAAGAATTACATGTCTGGAATAATTAAAGAAACAATTGAAAGAGATTCAATTTATGCAGCTAAGCTATTAAATTTATCCATCTCTGAAAATAGAATAAAATTAATTTTAAGAAAGAATTCGGAGCCTAAAACTAAGGATGAAAAGGTGCTTGAAAATTTAAAAACTGTATTCACGATTATTCAAAATAAGGGTACAGAACTAGAGCTTTCTCAAACAGAATTTTTAAGCCTTGCGACTAGAATATTTAAGGGTCATACAACTGTTGGATATGCATCTACATATACGTATGAGCAGGTTAATTTATTAGAAGAAAAGAAGAAAATTTCTAAAAGAGAGACGATGGAAGCGGCTATTAAATTATACTCTAAGGTGCTAAATCAACAAAAGGTTGAGCCTACACAAACTGTAACAAACTTATTTGTAGACCTATTAAATCTTGAATGCTTTACAGGTTATAATGATTTCTTAGCCTTAATTATTATGTATTGTTTATTATTTAATAACAGATTTAACGTATTCAAATACGAAAGTTTCTTTGAAAGATATTATAACAAAATGGATAGTTTTACAACTGCGATAGCAGCATCAAGATTTAACTGGGAAGAGGGTTATTCTCAAACTGCAATGCTTAATGATGCGTTAATTCAGCTTATGTTAGACTCATATGAGAGGGTTGAAAAACTTGTTGATGACTATAAATTTGATAAAAAACTAAAGAAGGTAGATAATGTTGAATCAGCAATTTTAAAGCTTCCAACAGTATTTACAAGAGATAATATTAAGAATGTTTGTCCTCATTTATCTGATTCTACAATAAATCGAGCACTTACAAATCTTAAAAATGAAGGTAAAATTAAGCCTAATGGAACTGGTAGATCAGCTACATGGGTTAAGCTTGTACCTGAAGAAATCTTCGTTACAGGCAATAGACAGACAAGTATATTTGATTATATTAATTCAACGGATGAAGAATAATCCGTTGAATTTTTTTTATTTTATTTAAATAATGGGCATCGATAGTGTCTAAAGTAAGGGTATATTTATAGCGTTCGAGAAAGAGAAAACTGATGAATTGCTAGATATATCCTTTTAAAATTTAATTAGAAATTTTATTTTTGATGAAATGTTGAAAATAAATGTTTGCAAATGGCGTACAAAAATTCATTTAAAATCGGAGCAGGAAAGCTGATTTGTGTTGAATATAAATACGGGTAAAAAATCATGATTCGCTATAGAAAAAAATGAGTAAAATAAAATATAAAAAAATATTTAATGAAAATATGATATAGACATCGATAATGTCTAAAGTGTGAATATAATTAAATTGTAATAAATGAGATAAATTTTAATATGGCACAGTATTTAAATAAAGATTACATGATTAAGCTGAGTATTACGCAGATGCTATATAAAATACATTTCAAAAATAATAGACATTATAAATGTCTAAATAGTAAAAAGCAGAAATAGAGAAAAACTTTAAAAGTTATATTGTAGAGTTGAAATAAAAGATATCATGAACATATGGAACCTGCAGGTTGAATATAAGTATTGAAGCGGCTTAAATAGTCTAGAAAGGACTATTGTTTAACATCAGATATTGTGAAAAAATATGAAAATGAATGAAAATGGACGTGTTCATAGGGGTGTTAAGCTATAGAAGTAGTAGAAGAAAGAGTTTTGGGACCTTTTAGAACAACTTCGCTTATACATCTAGAATACAATCCTAAATACTTCGCTTAACATCTAAGAGTGAGAAAAGAAGTGAGGCGGATGAATGTCAAAATCAAAAAAAATCGATTTCTATCCAAAATCACCTCTAACAATTAAACATATTCAAATTATTTTCGCTGAGTGTGTTTAGATGTGGAAATGTATCGAATTAACTCAAAAATAGATACTCAAATACAGAAAACAATTCTTTTAAATACCTTTTCCCTCGATTTATAAATTCTAATTAAGTTATCATAATATATATTATGTTAACCAACGTAAAACGGCTTAAATAAGCCATTTTTTAATAATTTGTGAATTTGTGTGTAAAACTCGTACTACTGATATCCTCTTATGATGCTCGAAAAATACTAAAATATGACTGATTTGAGCTATTAAAAGATGAAAGCTAAAAAAGTGCATAATCACCTGTTCAAAAAAGTGTTTTTTCACGCGTTGCTAATGTCAAAAAAGTCATTTTGGACACGTTCTTTATCGTAAAACAGCTCCAAACCATATCAAAAATAGAATTATGAATAGGTTTTGTTGAATTCGCTTTCATAATTTGCCTTATAGACAACTGTATTAAGGATTCTGGATTTTAAATTCTGTATTATTGGTTATTTAAGATCAGTGAATTTGTATCCGTTTTCATTATTTTCATAATTGACATTTATAATGTCTATTGTACTTGTATTAGATATCATTTACGCTCGACATATTTTATCTTGAGATGTATATTAATCTAGTATTTATAACTAGATAAGTTTTGAAATTTTTATTTTTGTAAAAGCTTGCAGATGTTATATGGTTAGCTATATTCTTATTTTATTTCGAAGTGTGTTTGGATTCTTAAAAAATGTATTCATTGATTTGCTGTTTATCTAGTTTGTAAAACTAGATTAGTCTTAAAATATATGTTTTTTAAAATTTCCTATTTTTCGCGTTTTTCGAGTTGAGTATAGACTTTACTATGTATCAGTATGTTCGATTGCTAAAATGCTCAATTTAAACAAAAATACATACCAGATCAATTTCTATAATACGAATGCATTTTTATGTATAATGTACGTCTAATACGGACATTTTAGAGTTGTTATATTTTTAAAAAAATGACAAAAAATCCAGAAAAAAATAAATGAATTGCAATCAGATAATTATACATTAATAATCTAGTAATTTATTTTAAATATAATGATTAATTATAATAAT
>JAZQVB010000245.1:0-8739 GCA_045631605.1 Anaeroplasma sp. | reverse complement strand
TGGTACAATTGCCGAATGTGATACTGTTGTCATTGACCACGGATTCAACGATAGGTTTAATATTTTGAATTTCTGTAGAAATTTTAATAATCCAAGTAAAGATAATATAACAAACTTAATAAATACCTTAGTAGATTTTGTTTCCTTATCTGTTAAATACTTATATACAAACTTTTGTAAAATCCAATTAACTAATAAACCAACTGTAAAGCCTAGGGTAGTAGAAACAAAAATATTGATATTAGGATCGATTCCCTTTAATATAACTAGATTAAATATATAGAAGGTAATATAGTCGCAAATTGTAGCAATACCACCTACTATTAAAAATCTAATTATTTCCTTGATTAATTCCTTTTTATTTTGCTTCATATTCGATATTTGTCTCTTCTTCAATATAAATAGGTCTATTTTGAGTTTGAAGCCTTACATCATATACTAATTTAAATAAATAGTATAGAGTAATGAAAATACCTAAAACTAATAAATCTAATCTGATATTAGACCAATTCCATACTGATAATGTTTTAGCCTTTACACAGTTATATACCTGACTACCTGAGTCGAAGCATAATACAAAGAATGTTAGCCAAGCGAAAATCTTAGGGATATATTCATAAACTCTAGAGAACTCTCTTATGCCAAGCATTGCATATTTAAATAGCTTTTTGAAATTCCATTTAGTTTCTCCTGCGAATCTAGGCTCGTAATCAAATTCAATCATTTTCTTTTTAAAGCCTACATAATGATATATTCCCTTAGTAAATCTTTCATTATCCTTAATTTGTAGGAATGCCTTAATAACCTTCTTATCTAATAAACAGAAGTCTCTTGCACCCTTAGCCATACCCTTATCCTTAGTGATAAAGGCGTAAACCTTATAGAATGATAAAGAGAAGAACGCACTAAGCTTACTAGCACCTACTCTATTTCTATGCTTTGTGTAAATTAAATTATAGCCTTCCTCATGAGCCTTTAAAAGCTCAGGAATAAGATATGGTGGATCCTGTAAATCAACATCCATTATAATAGCAGCATCGCTATTAATTCTTTGTGCAGCCTCAAGGCCTGCATACATTGCAGCCTCCTTACCAAAGTTTCTAGAGAAGGAAACATATAAAACTCTAGAATCCTTTTCGGCTACGCTTTTCATTATTTCTAATGAATTATCCTTAGAACCATCATTAACAAAAATAATTTTCCAATCAATTCCATCCTGAAGATGCTTGATTACCTCAGTATGAAAACCTTCAATTGTTTCCTTTTCGTTATAACAAGGAACAATGATAGATATTTTTTTCATTTTAACACCCCGTTTATATTAATTCTTCGTTTGAAGAATTATCATCATTTTTTTCATTTATTATATTGTCATCTACAACAATAAATGAATTGTTTCTTCTTTTTTTAATGAATAATATTAATAAAGGAATAGATATACTTAGATATATTATAAGGCCAACACCTGATATTTTGCAACCGAAAATAAATCCATCTGGCTCATAATTTAATGTTATATCAACAAATTCCTCGCCTGCTGGAATAATAATTCCTAAGAAGCCACCATTAATATCGCATGTTTTGTACTTATTATCCTTAACCTTCCAATCCTCAGAATAAGAATATGCAGTCTTAACAATCTTTGTTTTATTTAAGTTAGCATTCTTAAATCTTATAGTCATCTCATCCTTATTTAGCTCGTAATATCTATTTGTATAACGACTTTGAATCTCTAAGAAATCATAATAAATATCATAGTCGAAGCCATATAAATAAATTGTAGATGAGTTTGATGTTTTAACCCAAAGCTCCGAAGGTAGAAAATCATAATCCTTATCCCAAGCTGTTAAGTAGCCTACATTATAATGAAGATTATATAAGCCTCTAGTTTTTGGATTTCTTACATACATATTCATATTACTATCTGCTGATATAGCTGAAGTTGTAGGACATACATAAATTGCGTCTCTAGTAAGAATAGAAGAATATTGACCCTTTGTTAAATCAGCAATTATATAATCTGTTCTATTATAATTTAAGGTTGTATTATCCTTAGTTAATGTTACCTTATTAATATAACCTGATGTTCTTACATCGTCATATGCGTCCTTAGCAGGAATTATATCAAGATTAGAATTAGTTAGCTTTTGATACATGTTGTATTGGTAAATTGTAGTTTTATCCTTAATTTCTGAAATATCCTGTGTTATGTTTGGATTTTTAATATATCCATAATATAAAAGAGAATAATCTTTTATAAACATATCTGCAGATGCTGAACCAATGGTTGAGCTTTCATAGAAGGTATCATATACAATAAATTGTGGACTTTCCTTTAGTTCATAATAAGCAGTATCGTGATATACACCTAGCTTATTATATAATTCACTTGGTAATGCAGTTATATATCCGCCACTTTTTTCCTCAGTTAAAACATATTTTAAGTTGAATTGAGGGCCAGACATGATTGTGTATCCATGCATTGATGTTTTACTCCAGCCAGTAATTGCTTCACTATGAATATCGCCATAATAAACACTTAAATAATGATTATTAAATGATTGGAAGAATCTTGCATGGTTAACATTGCCAAGAAGAATATTTGCGTTATATGTTGATTTGGCTTTTGAAGTGTATAGGTTGATTCTGTAACCGTCGGCCTCATCATAGCCTAAATTATATAGCTCATTCTTTTGAGCTTCCATTTCCTTAAGCTTAGATGAATAATCGGTAGTGCCTACAGATGAAAAGCATATAACAAGGGCGAAAATACATTCAGCAAATATTGTTATAGGAACTAGCTTGTAAATGAATTTATGATCCTTCTTTAATGATTGTAATATAAACGCAGCTATAAGAAGTATTAAATATATAGATATACACACTATACTTCCTATCGCAATTGGATTGTAATATTCATTATAAATATCATTACCATTTTCTTGCTTAAAATAGTGGAAGAATAAGCTAGGATCTGCCTTGATTAGCATATAGATCATAGTTGCTAATCCTAAAATCATAAAGACAAACGGGAATATTTTAATTATATTTATATTTCCAATTTTGAAATCATTTTTATTCATAGCTATTGCCATAGCGTAGAAATTAATCATATATGGGATAAAGAACCATCTTACATATGGCCATTCATTAAATGTAAATATCATCGCAAATAATGGAATACAGAATAATAGATTAAATAAAATAACCCATAGCTTTAATCTGTTTTCCTTTTTTCCCCAAATGAAGAAGAAATATGCTAGATATAAAATGCCACCACTAGTCATATATAATGATGCATGCTCACGGATATAATCTCCTGCTTGCCATAATCCTAAATTGTGTGGATTATTTGGAGAGAATAAATTTACCCATTGTGCAAAATAATGTCTAAATGAAATTTCAGGCTTACCATCAGCTATTTTACCGTATAACCATAAGAAATCATTGCTAGTTTGATTTGCTCTTCCTGATTCGTTAAGCACATAAAATGCACTTGGTACAAGGAAGAATGCTGACATACACACACCTATAACAACCATCATCATAAATTCTAAGAAATTAATCCAGAATTCTTTGTTAATTAAGAAGAATTTATCATAATGCAGATGAGATTCTATAACATAATATACACATAAGAACGCAAATAGCATATAAGCTATGTAAAAATCGTATAAAACGATTGTTACAGCATATAGCGGAATTAATAAATAATATGATAGCTTTTTCTTTTCAAGGCATAGGTCTACTAATAACATTGCTAAAGGAGCGTAGAAGGATATACCTAAAAATACTGGAAATATATAAAGCGTTTCAGTCATTCCGCCAGCGAAGAATATTAGCGATATTATAAAACAAATAGTTGGCTTAAATCCTTTCCTTTGAAATACATAATAAATTAATAATGCACCAGCAATTACTCTAATTATATTAGATATACAATAAGCAACCTCGGTTGACATAAAGAAGCTTAAAATAAATGCTAATCCTAAAAAGGAATCTAATGGTAAATAATAAACACCCGAGAAAAAGGATGTGCCACCTAAAAGGTTGGTGTCATAAAGCGATAATGTGCCATGCTTAATTTTTTCGAAAAAGCCATTAATATATGGATAATATTGTAGTACATCATCAGTATTACAATTTAAAAAGGTATTTTGAGCCTTTGGATATAAAACTAATACTGCAAAGATAATTGTGAATATTAGGCTTAGAAAATAAAAGCATTCTAAGTGATTATTCCATATTTTATTCCATTTATTTACAATGTAATTTATTACTTTTTTTAATTTATCAGATTTGATTTTTTCTAACACAGTAAAACCTCGTTTCTTAAGGATTATTATAACACAACTTGAGGGTATTATAAATATTTAATAAATAAATATTTATCGCATTTGACAAACAATTTTTAATTTGTTAAAATTTAAAAAAATCAGTGTATAGTTTAGTAGGTGATACCATGGATGATAAGCAAATTATTATTCTTATTTCAAGCATAATTATTCTGTTATTAGTATGCTACATAATAATAACATATATTATTTTTAATAAATTTTTCAAGAGAATAAAAAGAGAAATACCATTATTAGAAGAGGATTTAACAATAACACATTATAAGCCTTATATTCCTATCCTAGAGGAATACCATTCATATTGTAAAACATTAGAATATGAGAATATATATGTTCAATCATATGATAATTTAAAGCTAAGAGCGAGATATTATAATTATAATAGCGATAAAACTATAATATTTATTCATGGCTATAAGGCTACACCTGAAAATAATTTTTCTATATTAATTAAATTTTTTAAAGAAAATGGATTTAATTTATTATTAGTAGATCAAAGATCACACGGATTAAGTGAAGGTAAATATATAACATTTTCAAGTAACGAGCACAAGGATGTAATTAAATGGGTTGATAAAATTAATCAGGATTATAATCCTAAATCTATTATATTATGTGGTGCATCAATGGGCGCCTCGACAGTTGCCGGAAGCTGTAAGCTGGGATTACCAAAAAATGTAAAAGCTTTAATTTTAGATTGTGGCTTTACAAGTGGTTATGAAATGGTTAAGCATCAGCTTAAATATAATTTAGGAGCCTTAGGGCTATTTGCTTATCCTTGTATGAGGGTAATGGGGAAATTGATAGGTAAATTCAATTTAAAAGCTAATGATGTAAGAGATGCATTATCCAATAATGAGATTCCTCTTATTTGGATTCATGGTAAAAAGGACAAGATGGTACCTTTTGAAATGGGTAAGCAAAATGTTGAAGCAAATAAGGGTAAAAAGATTTTTATTGAGACAAATGTAGGCCATTGTCTAAGCATTTATGAGAAAAAAAGAAAAATAGAGGAAAACATTAAAAACTATATAAAAATTTATTGTTAAGCACAGAAATGTGCTTTTTTTTGTATAAAATTTCATAAAAGATAAATTTTTCTTGTTTTTATTTATTTGCTTATGGTATAATAGACACAATTAAATCAGTGTGAAAGGGTGTATAATTATGGAAAAGGAATTTCTAATTCCTCTAATTTTAGTTGTTTTCGCGACGCTTGTTACCTTATGTTATGTATATGTTTTATTCCATAAGGTATCAAAAATAAAGATTAACAACGAAAAGGTGGACGAAATCCACAAGCATATTCATGAGGGTGCAATGACATTCTTAGTTCGTGAATATAAAATCATAATACCATTTATTTTAGTCGTAGGTGTATTATTAACAGTATTAGGCTTTATTCCAGCCTTAAAGGGTGCAGAGGGTGTAGGATGGCAAGCAGCAATTTGCTTCGTTGTTGGTGCAACATTCTCAGGAATTGCAGGATGGATCGGTATGTTTGTTGCTACAAAGGCAAACGCTAGAACAGCTATTAAGGCACATGATGAAGGTATGTCAAGTGCGTTAAAGGTTGCATTTAGTGGTGGCGCTGTATTAGGTCTTGCAGTAGTAGGCTTCGGTTTATTAGGCTTAGCTGGAATCTTTATTATTTCTTATTTAATTACTAAAAACGTTCATGAGCCAATTCAAATTTTAACTGGTTACAGCTTAGGATGCTCAATGATCGCATTATTTGCACGTGTTGGTGGCGGTATTTATACTAAGGCTGCAGACGTTGGTGCTGACCTAGTTGGTAAGGTTGAGGTTGGTATTCCAGAGGATGATCCTCGTAATCCGGCAACAATCGCTGATAACGTTGGTGATAATGTTGGTGATATCGCAGGTATGGGCTCTGACTTAACTGAATCATATGTTGGTTCAATTATTTCATGTTTAACAATGGCTTTATTTACATTTAAGGGTGCTTTAGATACTGCTTCAGCTCGTTCAATCTTATTTCCAGTTATTATTGCCGGTGTTGGTGTTGTTGCGTCAATTATTTCTGTTTTAATTATTAGAGCAAGAACATGGAATAATCCACATAAGGCATTAAATATTGCAACATATATTGCGACTGCAATTGTTGTTATTGCTTCAGTAGTATTAGCTATTTTCTATGTTGAAAATTGGAAGCTTATCTTCTGTGTTGTTTCAGGTCTACTTTCTGGTATTGGTGTAGGATTTATCGCTGAAATTTATACTTCAAGCGATTATAAGGCAGTTAAGCAAATTGCCGAGGAAAGCCAAACTGGTCATGCAACAAACATTATTGCAGGCTTAGGTGTTGGTATGAAATCAACTGGCTTAACAATCGCTATTTTAGCAGTAGCTATTATTATAAGCTATTTCTTTGGTGGTGGATACGGTATTGCCTTAGCAGCAGTAGGTATGTTATCAACAGTAGGTATTACAGTATCTGTTGATGGATATGGTCCAATCGCTGATAATGCTGGTGGTATCGCACAAATGTCTGAATTGCCTGCAGAGGTTAGAAAAACAACAGACCACCTAGATTCAGTTGGTAATACAACTGCAGCTATTGGTAAGGGTTTCTGTATTGGTTCTGCAACATTAACTTCATTAGCATTTATTGTTTCATTCATTGAAGCAGCAGGTGTTGAAATTCAATTAAGCGATCCAAAGGTATTAGTTGGTATGCTAGTAGGAGCAATGCTTCCATACTTATTTAGTGCATTAACAATTGCAGCGGTAGGTAGAGCTGCAAATAAGATGGTTGAAGAGGTTCGTCATCAATTCGAAGAGAAACCAGGAATTTTAGAAGGAATAGATACTCCTGATTATAATAAGTGTATTGATATTTCTACAAAGGCATCATTAAAGGAAATGATTCTTCCAGGTATCGTTGCTGTGGCATCTCCAATCGTAGGCGGTTTATTGTTAGGTGCTGAAGGCTTAGGTGGTATCTTAATCGGCGGTTTAGTTTCTGCAATCATGCTAGCTGTATTTATGGCTAATAGTGGTGGTGCTTGGGATAATGCTAAGAAATATGTTGAAGAGGGTAACTTTGGTGGTAAAGGTAGCGATACACATAAGGCATCAGTTACTGGTGATACAGTTGGTGACCCATTAAAGGATACTGCAGGTCCAGCTATGGATATCTTAATTAAGCTAATGTCAGTTATTTCTTTAATCTTAGTTCCAGTATTAACTAATATGGACTCATTATGGGCATTTATTGAAAAGCTATTAAATAAATAATTTATATTAAGACTATAAGAAAATTAAACTTATAGTCTTTTTTCTTTTTCTATGTTGTGATATAATCTCAAACGATTTATTATGAAAGGAAAGGGTTAGTAATTTACTAACGGTTTATTATGGATAGATGTCAGCTAATTGAAAGAAGTATAATAACTACATATAGAAGCAAGCTTTGGAGTAAATTCGTTAAAGCACTTAAGGAATATCAGCTTTTATCACCTGGTGATTGCGTGTGCGTATGTATATCTGGTGGTAAGGATTCTATTGTTATGGCTAAGTTATTTCAAGAATTAAAAAAACATTCAGATTTTGAATTTGATGTTAAATTTTTAGTAATGAATCCAGGATACAACGAAAAGAACCTAGAGGTTATAAAAAACAACCTAGAAATACTTCAAATACCTGCAGAAATAAAAAATACAGATATATTTGAAATCGCTAGTATTCAAGAAAAAAGCCCTTGCTATTTATGTGCTAAAATGCGCAGAGGTGCATTATATAAGCTAGCAAAGGAAATGGGCTGTAATAAAATAGCCTTAGGACATCATTATGATGATGTTATAGAAACTACACTTATGAATATGCTAAATGTAGGCTCATTTCAAACAATGCTTCCAAAGCTTCATAGTCAAAATTATGAAGGTATGGAGCTTATTAGACCATTATATCTAATTAGAGAAAAGGATATTTTAGCTTGGAAAAACTACAATAATTTAGAGTTTATTGCCTGTGCTTGTAAATTAACAGAGGGTAGAGATACAGGCAAATTATCAAGCCAAAGAGCAAATACAAAAGCTTTAATTAAGGACCTAATCAAATATTGTCCATTTGCTGAAAAAAATATATTTAAAAGCACAACAAATGTATATATAGATAAAATTTTAGGTTGGAAAAAGGATGGCGTAAATTATAGCTATTTAGATTTCTACGATAAAACTGAAGAGGTTCCGAAATAGCATATTTAAAAGTATAAAACTCTATAAAACTATGATATACTAAAGATATATTAATAGTTTTAAGGAGTTTTTTTATTTATGAAATATTATTCATCTAAGACAGTAACTCAAATATTAGGTGTTACTGCACAAACATTAAGAAATTGGGATAGAGAAGGTAAGCT
>JAZQVB010000244.1:0-9425 GCA_045631605.1 Anaeroplasma sp. | reverse complement strand
GATAGGAGAAAAAACAATATTTGAAACATTCTATTTAACGATATTTATTACATTTGATTTTTGGAAGCTATTTATGAAATGCTTAATGACTTTAATTGTATTAATTTTCAATTACATAGGAAGAAAGCTTTTCGTATTTAAGCAAGATAATAATAATAATAATTAAAGGCTGTGGTATTCACAGCCTTTTTAAAATAAAAAAGAGGCTAAAATCGCCTCATATATTAGTTTATACCAAACATTTCCTCACAGATTTTAATGCCAGTTTCTGTTTTAAAAATCTTATCATAGTAAACTAGGATTTCTTCCTTATTAAATTTATCCTCATAGAAATTAGCTAATAAATCTGCCTCAACTAGTATTTGGAAATCTATATCATCAATTTTTTCGTATGTATGATGATGTCCAACTATATAGCATACTCTATCTATTATAGCTTGTTCAAAACCAATACAATTTAAGATTTTACTTGCTTCCTCAGGACCTAGCTCCTCTTGAAGCTTACCATTAGAGCTCTTATATTTAGCTTCTGCTGGCTTAATTCCTATATCATGAATATAAGCAGCTGCCTCAATAATTGACACCTTATTTTTATCAACACGTTCAGCATCCGCAATAAGCTTAGCTAAGGCGTGAACCTTAATTAAATGTTGTGTTCTTTTTGGGTCGTTTTGAAAATAGTTAATCATTTCAAAGGCTAATTTGTTTAAATTGTTCATTGGCTACCACTCCTATCTATTATCTATTTAAAAGCTCAATTTTGCCCGTATTTTAAGTTTTTAATTATATAACCGATATTTATAAGTACTTCTTATTTAAATTATATATTAAGAAAAACAAAAATGCTAGATTATACTAGCATTTTTTTACACTTTTTAATATATAATAGCCTTTATCTCTAGTAACTATTTCACAATTGCCAAATAGCTTTTCTAAATGATCCTTAGATGATGGGGCTCCTTGCTTCTTTTGAATAACGACCCATAGCTCACCATTATCACATAGATGAGTATATGCACCATCATAAATCGCATAAACAACATCCTTTCCAGCTCTAATAGGTGGATTAGTAATAATAGATGAGAATGTCATGTCATTAACAGCCTCATATAAATCACTATGAAATACCTCTGAATTGGCATTGTTTTGTTTAATGTTTTTTAAAGCAAGGTTATAAGCTCTTTCATTTATTTCACACATAACTGTTTTTTTATTGTGCAATTTTGAAACCACAATTCCAATAGGACCATATCCAGCACCCATATCTAATATAGGTAGGTCAATATCATTAGGCTCGAATGCCTTAAGCATTGCGAATGAACCATAATCTATATAATCCTTTGAGAAAACTCCATTATCTGTATGAAAAATGAATTGGTGATTTTGAAAATTAAATGTATATTTTGCTGGATTTGATTCTAAATCACCTTGAGTTTTAGAATAATAATGTGTGTTGTTCATAATTGTAAGAAAAAGGACTCAAGAAAATCTTAAGTCCTATCATCATTAAGTTTAAATTACTTAATTTCTACAGAAGCACCAGCAGCTGTTAATTTTTCCTTTAATTCTTCAGCTTCAGCCTTAGAAATCTTTTCCTTAACTGGCTTTGGTGCACCGTCTACTAATTCCTTAGACTCTTTTAAGCCTAAACCAGTAACTTCCTTAACAACCTTGATTACTTGTAACTTAGCAGCACCAGCAGAAGTTAAGATTACGTCGAACTCAGTTTGTTCAACTACAGCAGCTTCAGCAGCAGCAGCTGGAGCAGCAGCAACTGCAGATGGATCGATACCGAATTCTTCCTTCATTGCGTCTACTAATTCCTTAATTTCAAGGATAGTCATTTCCTTTAATGATTCAATAAATACTTCTTTAGTTAATTTAGCCATTTTATTTTTCCTCCGTTATAATTAATTTTAAAATTTAATTAGGCTTCTTGACCTTGTTCTACTAACATATTTAATCCAATAGCTAATTGGCTTACAGTACCTAACATACCAGCAGCTAATTGAGTTAATAATGTCTCGTAAGATGGTAATTGTGATAATGTCTTTAATTGTTCGAATGAATATACATCACCATCAATAACACCCTTTATTACTTCTACCTTAGCGTTTTCGCCCTTTGTAGCAGCGAATAAAACCTTAGCAGGAGCAATTATGTCACTTGAGAATGCGATTGCAACTGGACCAGCAAATGCATCAGTAACATCTTCGTAACCGCAAGCGATTGCAGCACGAGTTGAAATGTTGTTCTTAATTACAGCGATTTCACCGCCGTTAGAACGCATTTCTCTACGAAGTTCTTGGAACTTTTGTACTGTTAAACCTTGGTACTTAAAAACCACGATTGCAGCAGAGTTCTTCATTTTTTCAGTTAACGCAACAACTTCGTTTTGTTTAGCTAAAATGCTCTCTTTCATTTAGACACCTCCGTTAATTTTAAATGAAAAATCTTCTTCTACCAAGGGCAAAAGAAGATTTCATAATCTATATTTGTTCCTCGGTAGGAGATTAAGGGTTATATAAACCCGCCTACTTTCTTCGGCTTAAATTTTTTAAATTACTTTAAGATTGATTCAGCTTCAACCTTTACGCCAGGACCCATAGTAGATGCTACAGAAACATTCTTAACATATGCACCCTTAATTGTTGAAGGACGAACCTTTAACAATGCGTCATATACAGCCTTAAGGTTTTCCTTAAGCTTTTCAGGACCGAATGATACCTTACCAATTGTCATTTGGATATTACCAATCTTGTCTGGACGGTATTCAACCTTACCTGCTTTAATTTCTTTTACTGCCTTTGCAACGTCCATAGTTACTGTACCAGTCTTAGGGTTTGGCATTAATCCCTTAGGACCTAATACTCTACCTAACTTACCTAATTGGCCCATCATATCTGGTGTAGCTACGATAACGTCAAATTCGAACCAGCCTTGTGAAATCTTGTTGATCATTTCAGCTTCACCAACAAAATCAGCACCAGCGTCTAATGCTTCTTGTTGCTTTGCACCACGGCAGATTACTAATACCTTACGAGTCTTACCAGTACCATTAGGTAACACGATAGCACCACGGATATTTTGTTCAGCCTTACGTGGGTCGATGTTTAAGCGGAATGCTACATCAACAGATGCATCAAACTTTGCTGTAGATGTCTTACAAGCTAACTCTAAAGCTTCTAAAGCTGAGTAAACCTTTGTTCTTTCAACAAGCTTAGCTGCTTCTACGTATTTTTTTCCTCTCTTCATATTTATCCTCCTAAAATGTGGTATAGCGGGAATTCCTCCCACAAGTTTTAGGCTGTTTAATTAACAACCAAATTAATTTTGGACATAATTAAATACTATTAATTAGTCTTCAACGATGATACCCATGTTTCTAGCAGTACCAGCAATAATATTTGTTGCTGCTTCTAGATCGTTTGCATTTAAGTCAGGCATCTTCATCTCTGCGATTTCTCTAGCCTTTGCTCTAGAAATCTTTGCTACAGTATGCTTCTTAGAATTTTCAGAACCCTTATCGATTCCTGCAGCCTTCTTTAATAAGTCAGAAGCTGGTGGAGTCTTTACAACGAATGTAAATGAACGGTCTTCATATACTGAGATAACTACTGGCAATGTATATCCCATTTTATCCTTTGTTGCTTCATTGAATTGAGAACAAAATCCTGGAATATTTACACCTGCTTGTCCTAAAGCTGGACCTACTGGTGGAGCTGGATTAGCTTTGCCGGCTGGGATTTGTAACTTTACTTGCTTTACAACTTTCTTAGCCATAAATCTTTTCCTCCTTCTTTCAATGATGTGGTTCAACAGACTTCGGTGAGTCCTCCCACTCGCGTGTATCTGCATACACGTGCTTTTATATTATAACAAAGGTGTATACTATAGTCAAACATTTTTTTAAAAATTTTTTTATGTTTTTGTATCCTTATTTATATATAAGAAAAAGGGGTTTATTTTTGTATTTTAAACCCCTTTTACAATCTATATTTTCTTTAATTTAACCTTACCTGTAAGGCTCTTTGTAAATCTCTTACAGTTTTCAGTAGCCTCTTCATTACCATTTTGGCTTGCTAATCTATACCATTTGAATGCATCCTCTAGGCTGACAATTGATACACCTATACCACGCTCTAGACAGTCACCTAAACGGTACATTGCATAAGCATCACCATTTTCAGCTGCCTTTGTCCACCAGAATTTAGCTGTAACTAAATCCTGATTCATAGTAGCATCTGTTGGATTTGTTAATATTTCAGCTAAGTGAACCATCGCATCGACATTACCAGCATTCGCTGCCTTTGTCCACCATTGAACAGCTAAGACATCATTCTTTAGGATGCCATCACCTAAATGATAGCATTCAGCTAAAGCATTTTGAGCCTCTGGCTCATCAGCCTTTGCAGCTAGATTGTACCAATGTAATGCGGCTTTAATATCCTTTTTTATACCTTCTCCTCTAGCATATTTATGAGCTAGCTTTACTTGAGCCTTATAGTTATTAGCGTTAGCTGCTAAGCCATAGTAGTGGAATGCTAGGTCATAGCATTGCTTTGTACCAATACCTTCAAAATAGCAGTCAGCTATTTTTTCTTGGCAGTATGGATCACCATTTTCAGCGCCTGCTAAATAAAGTGTAGCTGCACCCTTCATTTTACCTAACGTTTCATAACAAATAGCTCCATCTCTTTGAGCCTCAATAACTCCTGATTTAGCAGCATGCACTAGCCATTGTGCCGCTCTTGGAATATCACGAGTTACACCCTCGCCCTTCATATAGGCTAATCCTAAATAATATTGTGATAATGGGTGAGCGTATTTTGCAGCTTCAGTAAACCATGAAACAGCTTGAGTTGAATCTTGATTTGTACCTGTACCCTCTAGGTAGCATACACCAACCATATATGCAGCCTCTGTGTTTTTATTTGTTGCGGCGACCATAAATAATTGGAAAGCTCTTTTTATGTTTTTAGATAAGCCATTTCCGTTATACAATAAATCTCCTAGGTAATAGCATGCATCGTAATTAGATGGATCGTTTAAAACAACCATTTCTAATAGTGGCCCTGCTTCCTTAAATTTACCTTCACGATATAATTCTGCTGCTCTTTTAAAAACACCACGATATTGATTAATAACGTATTGTCCCATCTATATCACCTCTAATCGCCTTGTTATATATATTTTACAAGAAATACGCCACAAATACAAGAAAAAGACATAATATGATTACCATACTATGTCTTTTAGTTTAAATATTAGTCGATATCTGATTCTTCAACACTTGGGTCGAAGTCTGATTGCTCATTGCCACCAGTTACGTAATCAAAATAATTATTTTCTTCGTCAGATTCTTCATAATCTTCCTTAGAAATATTATTTACTTGATCGTAAATTGATTCTTCAACTGGCTTGTGCTCGCATTCAAATGTATCTTCTCTTAAAATACCAGTACCTGCAGGGATTAATCCACCGATAATTGTATTTTCCTTTAGACCGATTAATGCATCTGTCTTAGATTGAATTGCAGCTGCAGTTAAGATTCTTGTTGTTTCTTGGAATGATGAAGCAGATAAGAATGAATCTGAAGCTAATGCAGCCTTTGTAATACCTAATAATAATTGCTTAGCAACTGGTAATTCACCTCTATTAGCGATTACTTCCTTAACGGCATTATTGAATTCATTAACTGATACATCACGACCAGGTAATAAACGAGTATCTCCTTCTGTAACTACAGTTACCTTTCTCATCATTTGACGTACAATGATTTCGATATGCTTGTCAGAGATTTCTACTGATTGAGCACGGTAAACCTTTTGTACCTCTTCAACAATATACTTTTGAACAGCTTCAGCATCTAAAATCTTGATAAGCTCTTTTGGATGGATTGAACCCTTCATTAGCTTATCACCACGCTTAACAGCTGAACCATCCTTAACTAATAATTCACTTGTTGCGTCAACTGTATATGACTTTTCTTCCTTAGTATCGTCATTTTGAATTAAAATAACCTTACCAGCCTTAGAGTTAGAGATTGACTTAACAACACCATCAATTTCAGTGATTGTAGCCTTACCTTTTGGCTTACGTGCTTCGAATAATTCTTGAACACGTGGAAGACCTTGAGTGATATCGGCTGTAGAGGCAACACCACCTGTATGGAATGTACGCATTGTTAACTGTGTACCTGGCTCACCGATTGATTGAGCAGCGATTGTACCAACTGCCTCACCAACCTCAACAACCATGTTAGTTGCTAGGTTTCTACCATAACACTTCATACATACACCTGTTGTAGCAGCACATGTAATGTTTGTACGTAAATATACAGAAGTAATCTTAGCTTCCTTAATTTGAGCAGCTAAAGCCTCATCGATTAATTCATTTCTCTTAACAATAATCTCACCTGTTGCTGGATTTACTACGTCCTTAGCAGCAAATCTACCAATACAACGCTCCCAAACAGGTACGATTACCTTAGCCTTACCGTCAGTAATACTATTTTCATCAACAATATCTTGAACACAGAATCCACGTTCAGTACCACAGTCCTCTTGTGAAATTACAACATTTTGAGAAACGTCTACTAAACGACGAGTTAAATATCCTGATTCCGCAGTCTTTAACGCTGTATCTGTAGAACCCTTACGCGCACCGTGTGTACTGATGAAGAATTCTGATACTGATAGACCTTCACGGAAGTTAGCCTTAACTGGAACCTCAATTGTAGCACCTGATGTATTACTCATCAGACCACGCATACCAGCTAATTGGGCAAAGTTAGATGCGTTACCACGAGAACCTGAGTCAGCCATCATAAAGATGTTGTTGTTCTTTTGCTTTGCTAATTCCTTCCATAGACCTTCTTGGATATCACTTCTTGCTGTTTGCCATTCAGCCTCAACAAGCTTTTTGCGTTCCTTATTAGTAATAAGACCTAATTCATAGAATTGAGTGATTTGATCAACCTTTTCATCAGCAGCCTTAATACGTTCCTCCTTGCCCTTGTAGTCTAATACGTCTGACATAGAGATTGTTAAGCCTGCGATAGTTGAATACTTAAATCCTAAATCCTTAATTGCATCTAGCATTATAGAAGTTGCAGTAATCTTTAGCTTCTTAAATACCTCTGCAATGATTCTTGCGATAAATTTTTTCTTAAATGGTGCAACCTCTTCTCTTGCTAACATTTCGTTACGAGAAGCTTCGATATTCTTAACATCTAAGAAATACTTTGCAGGTAATCCTTGAGTTAAGTTTTCTTCAGTTGGTTCATTTAAGTAAGGGAATTCTTCAGGTAAAATGTCATTGAAGATTAACTTACCTAAAGTTGTAAATAAATAATTAGATGGTCTATCATCTGGATATCTTGCACTCTTCTTTGATGTTACATCAATGAAAATACGAGTATGAAGAGTAATATAACCATTCTTATATGCCATAAATGCTTCATTATAATCCTTATAGAAATGACCTTCATTTTCATGGCCTTGTCTTTCCATTGTTAGGTAGTAGTTACCTAAGATCATATCTTGTGAAGGAGTAACAACTGGCTTACCATCCTTAGGGTTAAGGATGTTGTTAGATGCAAGCATTAATAATCTTGCTTCTGCTTGAGCCTCAAGTGATAATGGCACATGGACAGCCATTTGGTCACCATCGAAGTCCGCGTTGAATGGTGTACATACTAGTGGGTGAAGACGAATTGCCTTACCTTCGATTAATACTGGTTCAAACGCTTGGATACCTAAACGGTGAAGAGTTGGCGCACGGTTTAATAATACTGGATGCTCACGGATAACCTCTTCAAGTAATCCCCAAACTGCAGGATCTTGGTTATCACACATTTTATTAGCAACAGCAATACTGTTCTTACCATTCTTCATTAATTCCTTTAATACAAATGGCTTAAATAGGATTAATGCCATTTCCTTAGGAATACCACATTGATACATTCTTAATTGTGGACCAACAACGATAACTGAACGTCCAGAATAATCTACACGCTTACCAAGTAGGTTTTGACGGAAACGACCTTGCTTACCTCTTAGCATATCAGATAAGCTCTTTAGCTTGTGAGCCTTGTCATTAGCACCCTTCTTACCACGCTTAGCATTATCAATTAATGCATCAACAGCTTCTTGAAGCATACGCTTTTCATTCTTTGTAATTAAATGAGGAGCGTGCATTTCTTTTTGTCTCTTTAGACGGTTATTACGATTTAAGATACGACGATATAAATCGTTAAGGTCTGTAGTAGCAAATCTACCACCCTCTAATTGAACCATTGGACGTAAGCTTGGTGGAATAACTGGTAAAATTTCAAGTATCATCCATTCAGGCTTATTATCACTTCTTAAGAATGATTCAACAACCTCTAATCTCTTAATAACCTTATCACGGCGTTGCTTAGAAGAAGATCTTAATTTCTTTCTTAAATTCTTTTCTTCAGCTTCTAAATCAATTTTACTTAATAATTCCTTAACTGCTTCAGCACCAGTTAAAGCTCTAAATTGATTTGGATATTTTTCTTGAAGGTTAGCGAAATCTTGTTCTGTAATAACTTGCTTCATAGATAATTCTTGAACCTTACCTGGATCAACAACGATATATTTTGCAAGATATACGATTTCCTCTAAATCCTTTGTCTTTAAATCTAATAATGTTGATAGTGGAGATGGGCTATTTCTTAAATACCATGTATGTACTACAGGTGAAGCAAGAGTAATGTGACCCATTCTTTCACGTCTTACCTTAGATTCAGTAATTTCAACACCACATTTTTCACAGATTTTACCCTTATCTGTGCTTCTTTTTGCCTTACCACAGGCACATTGATAATCCTTACTAGGACCGAAAATCTTTTCACAGAATAATCCATCTGGCTCTGGCTTTAAGGTACGATAGTTGATTGTTTCATGCTTTTGTACCTCACCATGAGACCAAGAAAGAATTTCTTCAGGAGAAGCTAAACCAATTTTAATATATTTATATTGCTTACTCATTCTAAACCCCTCCTATTATTCTTCGTCTTCAAAGTCAGCACCAAGGTCGTCGTAATCATCCTCTAAATCATCTTCATATTCTTCTTCATATGCAGATGCAGTTGAATACACTGGCTTAACTGCTTCAGCTGCTAATTCTTCAGCTGTCTTTGTTTGACTATGAACTTCTCTATTCTTATCAACGTTTCTAATCTTGAAGTCAACAATTGATCTATCAACCTCATTTTCGCCATCATCGTTAATTAATTCTACGTGGATGCCTAATGCTTGTAATTCACGAGTTAATACACGGAATGATTCAGGAATACTTGCTGGTGGAATAGGATCACCATTAGTGATTGCTCTAAACACCTTATTACGTCCTAAGATATCATCTGATTTAACTGTTAACATTTCTCGTAATGTATG
>JAZQVB010000243.1:0-1494 GCA_045631605.1 Anaeroplasma sp. | reverse complement strand
ATTATTTTTATTTATTAAACATTCTGTTTAATTCTTGAATTGATATTAATATTACATATTTTTCTTTTGAATTAATTTGGTCTCTACGAATTATTTCTAATTCTAATAATTTGTCTATTATTTTTGCAGCTCTATTGAATCCTATGAAGAATATTCTTTGAAGTAATGAAATACTGCAATTATTATTTTGAATTATATATTTTGCACAATCATATAATAACGGATCTTCAAATATTAAATCAGTATACTCTATACGACGCTCAATTTCATAATCCTTTATGTAAGGCGATTGCAATCTATAAATATTACCACTAGCTATTTTATATAGCATATCACCATGACCTAACAGCTTTTCAGCACCATTTTCATCTAAAATAGTTCTTGAATCTACAATAGACATTACTCTAAATGCTAATCTAGATGGAATATTAACCTTTATAGTGCCTGTAATAACATCTACAGCCGGTCTTTGAGTAGATAATATTAAATGAATGCCTGCGGCCCTAGCCTTTTGAACAATTCTAGTAATATAATCATTGGCTTCATTTTTATATTGACTCATTAAATCTGCTAAATCATCAATAATTACCAATATATATGGTAGCTTATCTAATGCCACCTTATTATATTCTACAATAGAACGCTTTGACGAATTCATAAATAGCTGATATCTTCTATTCATTTCACCTTGTAAATCAATTAATACATTAATTAATGTTTTAGCATCATATATTATAGGCTTGTACAAATATTTACTATCACTAAAAATACTATATTCTACCATCTTACTGTCATTAATTAAAAATTTAACATGCTCAGGACGATACTTTCTCATTAATGCAGCTAAGGCTTGAGTTATAAATATACTTTTACCACTACCAGTGCTTCCTGAAATTAACAAATGAGGCATATATGTAATATCATCATATAAAACCTTACCATCAGCCTCAGCGCCTATAGGAATAGTTAAATTACCATCCATAGATAAATATTCAGGCGTTATAACATCCTCATATTTTATAATCCTTCTATTTTCATTAGGCATTTCTAATGCTATTTTACTTGTTCTATGATCTAAATACATCCTTAGAGACTGTGTTTTTAAAACCAAGCTTAAATCAAATTCAAAGTTTAATACTGATTTTACTGTTGTTGTAGGTGGAATAGCCATGATAATCTTAAGATATTGTGGCGCCTCAATTATATCGTCAACAAATACCTGTATCTTTCTATCCCAATAAAATTTTGTAATTTTTTCTGCAAAATTTGTTTTAGATTGAGAATCGAATTTTTTTGTAGAGATTGCAATAGTGTTAACCTTATTTTCATTTGATACAATCTTCTCCTCAGATTTAGCCTTAGTTTTTCTTTCAGCCGGCTTTGTAGATTGTGTACTATTTCCCTTTTGCTCAGCCTTTACCACAGGTACAACCTTTGGCTGTCTTGGTGATACCTTTTTAGAATTATCATCCTTTATATCATTAAAAGCCTTAT
>JAZQVB010000242.1:0-5462 GCA_045631605.1 Anaeroplasma sp. | reverse complement strand
ACTTCCAAAGTAGACAAAGAAAATAATTAAAAGGAATTGTAATCCAACTATAGGATTTATGACCTCGAGATTATTAAGTCTACTTTGGAGGTATTTTTTATGGGAAAAGATACTATATAGTATAGATAATATTTAAATAGGATGGTGATATATTATGAAAAAGAAACCCTATGTTTTTTTAATATTTAAATTAATAGGTTTAATAGGAATTGTAATTCTTGTTATTGGTATAATTAAGCTAATTAATGGCTTTGGTAATTTTGAAGATAATACTTATATTATTGGTATGTTTATGATGCCATTTGGTCTATTCATTGCAGCGACTGGATTAAGTTTAGGATTTAGACCCGAAATTACTAAGCATTCAATTAAAACAGCTAAATACATTCAAGAAGAAAACAAAGAAGAATTACAAGAGATGGCTTCTCAAATGGCTGATATTAATTCAGAAGCTGTAGCTATAACTGCTCAAGCAGTTAAACAAGGCTTAGAAGATACTATGTATTGTAAGCATTGTGGTCAACAAATAGATGCTGATTCAAAATTTTGTAAATATTGTGGACAAAAGCTATAGATATGATGGTGAGATATTTATTTTCTAATAAAATATTTATGGAGTAATAATGTTGAAATCAATATAAAAATATATTATACTATAATTAGTATTAATGACATTCATTTGAATACTATATTTTCCGGGATATTCCGGGGTGCAATAGCCCTTCAAAATTGGAGGGTTCTAAGACTGAACGTTCATTACATTCAGTATAATCCATTTCGTGCAATAGCCCTTCAAAATTGGAGGGTTCTAAGACCTTCGGTGATTAAGATTGTTTCATATCTCATGGTGCAATAGCCCTTCAAAATTGGAGGGTTCTAAGACCTTTCCTCAATAAATTCAGTGTAAACAGGTGTGTGCAATAGCCCTTCAAAATTGGAGGGTTCTAAGACATATACTTTACCTTTATATTCAAATGTCTTTGGTGCAATAGCCCTTCAAAATTGGAGGGTTCTAAGACTAACGGCAACGCCGACAAGAGTAGATTTTGTTTCGGTGCAATAGCCCTTCAAAATTGGAGGGTTCTAAGACTTTCAGTACTAATTTTATAGTCATAGAATTTGTGCAATAGCCCTTCAAAATTGGAGGGTTCTAAGACTATGTAAAAACTCTTTAAGTGAAATTTGTTTCGTGCAATAGCCCTTCAAAATTGGAGGGTTCTAAGACCTAAATTAGTAGCAATAGTACTGTCTAATTTAGTGCAATAGCCCTTCAAAATTGGAGGGTTCTAAGACATAATAACCATAACTATCCATAAGAATAACTAGTGCAATAGCCCTTCAAAATTGGAGGGTTCTAAGACCTACAACAGGATTACCAGCAGAATCAATTTGTGCAATAGCTCTTCAAAATTGGAGGGTTCTAAGACTTTTAATGATTTCTGTATTCATAATTCTACCTGTGCAATATCCTTTCAAAAAATGCGTGCATGAAAAAATAAAATTTTTGTAAAAATAAAAAGTTGCAATTTTTTTGCAACTTTTTTTCATGTTAAATTTCTGCCCAATTTTTAAATTTTTTTTGATGTAAAATGAAATTGTAAAAAGAAAGGTGGTATATTTTATGGAAAACAATTTTTATTATTATGAGGTTATTGTTAAGTGCGGACATGTAGGAAGAAATAATTATATTCTTAATTTATTTCCTGTTAAGGCAAAATCTAAAAAGGAGGCAGCTAATCGTGCAAGATATTTCCCTAGGGTTAAGCATGATCAAAAAGATGCTATTAGATCTGTAAGAGAAATTTCTTATGAAGAATTTTTATTATTGGTAGAGCAATATCAAAACGACTCATATAATTTTGCTCATTCGAGACAGGAACAAGCAATTGAATGTGGAGTAGAGTTATACTCCAGAGTAAAAAAAGAGGAGGTTACAAATAAAATTACACGTAAAAGAGATGATTCAATTAAAAGAAAAAAAACATTGTATAAGCTACTTGCTAAGGAAACTAAGCAAGATATATATTTCGCTTATTGCTTATAAGTATTTAAAAATTCCCAATTATAAGTTATAATAAAAGAATAAGATGAGAGGTATACAAAAATGGAAAAGAGAAAAAGATTGTCAAAAGCCTATGGCTTAAAATCAGCAATTGCTATAAATAATGAGGTTTATTTTACATCATTTGGTAGTGGAAATGATTCAATCATTGTGAGGAAGCTTGATCAGGAAAAAAATGTAATAGAAATTAGTCCTGAATCTAAATTTAACATTGAATATAAACCTGTAGAGGAAGAGTTGAATCTTCTTTATAAAAATTATAATGTTTCAATTAATAATCCATTAGATAATAATGTTGTTGGGATGGATTATCTAGAGGCTAAGGAAGTATTAGAAAAGCGAATGTTTGACGGTACATTTAATGATAATATTCATATTCAAATAGCTTATAATGTATTAGATATTACAAAACTATTATCGATATATTTTTACAATATAATCTATTCGTTTAATAATTTACAAAGAAAAGAATTATCTGAAGCAGATAATGATTTAATTGGCTCATTAAGACCAGAATATAGTTTGGAGGTTGCAGATGAAAATCATGTAAAGAGGTTTGGAACTTTTAAATCTCGAATCACTCCATATTTTGATTTTTATGGTAAGATTTTTAAAATTTACAAGGAAAATCCAGATGAAGCAGATAATCATAATTACAATGTTTTACGCTTATTAGCTCTTGCGAGAAATCTTCTAGCTTATACTGGTTCGGATTTATATAGCTTAGATGCTGAGCTTCAATCAGCACCAGAACTTAAAAAGACCTTAGATAGACTTTTTGAGGAGGACTATAGGTCAATTAATCAGGATTTCAATAAAAATGCTAAAAAGAATCTATATGCAATTTTAGAAATATTAGGAATAAATTCAGATAATAAAAAAACGGTTGAAGATATTTTTGAAGATTATTATAGATTTGCAATTTTTAAGGAATCTAAAAATATAGGCGTAAATATTAAAAAGATTCGAGAATTTATTTATGAATTAAATCAATTTAATGGCAATATATCAGATCATAAGCATGATAGTTATCGTCCGAAAATAAATACAGTTATGGATTTCCTAATCTATAAGTATGTACATATCGATAACCCATCAATTGAATTAAATTTTGTAAATGAATTAAGAGAAACGTTATCTGATAAAGAAAAGGAAAGTAAATATAGGGAATATGCTAAGATTATATTCAAAAAGTTAGCTCGAAAATATTATGGTTTTATTAATTTAGCTTATATAGTTAAGAATGCTGCTATTATGAATGTTAAGCGCATTGAACTTAATTTCGAAAAGCAAATTAGAAAAATTTCTAGAATTGATAGAATTTCTACATTTACTAAGTTTATCTATTTTATTTCTAAGTTTCTTGAACCAAAGGAAATTAATGAATTATATTCAAGCTTAATTAATAAGATGGATAATATAAATGGTTTAATCGCTGTTGGAGGTAAATTGTTAGATCAACCAATTAAATTCACTGATAATTATAGCTTGTTTAACGGTAATGCTGGTAAATTTGCAGCTGAATTAAGAATTTGTAGAAGTATCAGTAAAATGAAGCCTGATATGAATAATATTAAAAAGACCTTATATAAGGATGCTTTAGCTATTCTAGATGTAAGGGATGAAATATTTGAAAATGAAAAGTTACTTGATGAAACATTAGATGAATTCTTAAAGAAAGAAAAAGGAGATAAGCAATTTAGAAATTTCATAGTTAACAATGTAATTAAATCAAAGAAATTTGAAATGGTAGTTAAATATATGAATCCTAAGCAATGCATTAAATTTGTGAAATCTGATGTAGTATTGAACTTTGTATTAGGACAATTACCTGAAGAACAAATTATTAGATATCATAAATCATGCTTCGGTGAAATAAATTGTGATGTAGCTGCAAAAAGAGTGGATTTGAGGGACGCAATTAGGGACTTAAATTTCGATAAGGTTAAAGGCCAAGAGCAATTAATTATTGATGCTTCCAATCAACATAAGTCTAAACCAGTTGAGTATGAAAGATTGAAATCATTAATAGGATTATATTTGACTGTTATTTATTTAGTAGTTAAAAATTTAGTAAAGATAAATTCTGTTCATATTATTGCTATGCAATGCTTTGAACGTGATAATGAATTATTCTTCCCAACTGCGAATAAGGATCATTTAAATGGTGAACAATCATTACAACTACTTAACAGAATGATTAGCCTTAACAAATATAATGAGCATGCATTAAAATATATAAATGAAAATATTGGTTATTATAATAGAATACCTGAAAATGTATTTCATATATATCGTAACCGTGTTATGCATCTTAACTTTATAAGTAATGCTTATAAATATTTAGATTTAAGAAAAATGGAATCATATTATGATTTATATCAATATATTGTTCAATGCGATTTAATGAACAAGATTAATAAATCAACAGATACGTGGGAGCGATATAGAAATGATATAAAGGAATTTGATTTTTATTCAAAGGACATGACTAAAATTATCAATATTCCATTTGCATATAATTTAGCTAGATATAAGAATCTTACAATTGGCGATTTATATAATGATAATTACAAGCGTAATAAAAAGGAGAAAAAGAAATAGTTGTCTTTTAAGGTCATTGTTATAAATAATAAATGTAAATTAAGCTTTAAGGAAAATAGTTTGGTAATTGACGGTGAAAAGAAGGAGCATCTAGACACAATATTTACTTTAATTATTAATTCCTTAGAGGTTGCAATAACATCGTATTTAATAAACGAATTAAATATTAGAAACATTAATTTGATTTTCTGTGACGAAAAGAAAAATCCAGCTGCTCATCTATTAAATATATATGGTACAGGGGATATACATAAGAAATTAATCGATCAAATTAATTTTACACCTTATAACAAAGCATATGCTTGGCGTAAAATAATAATGAATAAATTGTTTATGCAGCAAAGGCTATTATCTAAATATAATGCAAGCAATGTATTAGTATATTATATAAATAATGTAGAGCTAGGCGACTCTACAAATTGCGAAGCATTTGCTGCTAGAACATATTTTAATATGTTGTTTGGAAATCAATTTAATAGAAGAATTAATTCTAATATTAATTCAGCATTAAATTATGGCTATACGATATTACTATCCTTAGTAAATAGAATAATAGTTTCATTGGGTTATAATACCGCATTAGGCATTAAGCATTCTAATAAAAATAACGATTATAATTTCTCATGTGATATTATGGAGCCATTTCGTCCATTGGTTGATAAAATAGTCTTTGAAAATCAAGATAAGGAATTAGATTGGGATTATAAAAAGAAGCTTATACAAATTTTAAATTCTAATATTATATACAATGAAAAGATATATAAATTAGAAGATGCAATACAAGCTTATTTTCTAA
>JAZQVB010000241.1:0-1412 GCA_045631605.1 Anaeroplasma sp. | reverse complement strand
ATGTTAATATAGATTCATATGAATTAAATGATGACATTGACTATATAAATAATAAGATTAATGATGGCATTAATTTAATTTATTCTTATATTATTAAATATAATATGAATGAAACATCATTCGGTAAAATGATTGGGGCAGTAAATCCTATTGAAGCATTAAAAAAGAAAGCATTTAATCTATTTACTGACGGTTTAAGCCTGAAGGATAAAATGCCTATTATGAAAAAGGACAAGGAATTTAATAGTAAATTATCTAATCTTAAAAGAATTAAATTCCAATCAGGAACAAGCTTTTCAGGAATTAAAAAGTTATTAATTGAGCTAGATGAAGAGGTTTCTATACGCTCTAATTCATTAGATAAGCCTGATATTAATCCAACTAAGTCAGAGGTAATTAATGACTTAGAATGTCTTCATATAGGCCTATGGGAGGAAAAATATATAAATGATAAGGTCATTGATGAAAATTGCTGGTCATTAGAGCTAGTATTCGATAACGAAAGATTAGAATTTAGTGGTATTAATCAATATCCACCAACAGTTCAATTCTTTGAAGCATTCGTTAAGAAATATGCTAATTTTAAACTAAAGGAAGAATAATATGACATACGATTACGAGCTATTTAACGAAATAATTGAAGCATATTCTAATGCCCTAACATTATTAGATGACTATGATCATGCTGCCTTAACTAAATCTAAAGGTAGAATACCTGCATGTCAGCTTGAATATAAGGAATGTAGAGAATTCATCAACAAAATGAGATTTGTAAATGATTCAAATGTATTCGGAGTTGAAAAAGAGGTTGGTAAGCTTGATGGTATATTAAAAGCTATTGAACAAACTGCCTTCGGTGAGGAAGTATATAAATCTATAGAAGAAAAAGCAGCCAATCTTTTATACTTTGTAATAAAGGATCATCCATTTGTAGATGGATGCAAAAGAATAGCTGCAGGATTATTTGTATTATATTTAGGTAAAAACTATAAAATGCTAAATCAAGATTTAACAATATCAAATGGTACACTTGCGAGTGTAACATTACTAATTGCAGAATCAAAGCCTGAGGAAAAGGATATAATGATTAATGTAATAATGAGAATTTTATTACAAAGATTATAAAAAGCCTATTCGGGCTTTTTCTTTTTCTCATATTTAATACTTGCGTGATTATAATAATTATACATTAATTCGGTTAGTGAAGATGGCTCTAATATAATCGCGTAATATCCAAATCTTTTAAAGTATTGGATGATTTGCTTATGTGAGCATTTGAAATAATAGATGTTGTCCTCAATTCGATCAACTACTGGTCTATAAACATATAGGCTTTTAAATAGCTCAATGCCTTTTGGAGTAAGCTTTACCGCAACCTCCTCCTCATTAATAGAATAGTAAGGGAATTGAAT
>JAZQVB010000240.1:0-5001 GCA_045631605.1 Anaeroplasma sp. | reverse complement strand
TGCTTATGGGTGCATGTAGAATTAATTTACCTACTATCGTATGCTCTGGTGGACCAATGCTTGCTGGTAGAGTTAATGGTAAGAAGACATCATTATCGTCTACATTTGAGGCTGTAGGTAAATATAATTCAGGAAAAATTACTAAAGAGGAATTAGAGGAGTATGAAAATCATTCTTGTCCTGGATGTGGATCATGCTCTGGTATGTATACAGCAAATTCAATGAATTGTATGTGTGAGGTTTTAGGTATTGCTCTTCCAGGTAATGGCACAATTCCTTGTGTATATGCTGATAGAATTCGTTTCGCTAAATATAGTGGAATGAAGATTATGGAAATGCTTGAAAAGAATATTAAGATTAGAGATGTTTTAACTGATAAAGCATTTAAAAATGCCTTAACAGTTGATATGGCATTAGGCTGCTCTACTAATACAATGCTTCATTTACCTGCAATAGCTCATGAAGCAGGTGTTAAAATTAATTTAGATATGGCCAATGAAATTTCTAGTAAAACTCCTAATTTATGTCATTTAGCTCCAGCTGGTCCTACATATATGGAGGATTTAAATGAGGCTGGTGGTGTACCTGCAGTTATGAAGGAATTATCTAAGATTGATGTTTTAGAATTAGATTTAATGACTGTAACAGGTAAAACAATTAAAGAAAATATTTCATGTGCAGTTAATAAAAATATTGAGGTTATTAGAACCTTAGAAAATCCTTATTCACAAACTGGTGGTATTGCAGTATTAAAGGGTAACCTAGCATTAGATGGATGTGTTGTTAAGCGTGGTGCTGTTGCTCCTGAAATGCTTAAACATACAGGGCCTGCAAAGGTTTTTGAATCAGAAGAGGATGCAATTGCTGCAATTGATGGTGGCAAAATTGTCAAGGGTGATATAGTTGTTATTCGCTATGAAGGACCTAAGGGTGGACCTGGTATGAGAGAAATGCTAGCTCCTACATCAAGACTTGCAGGTATGGGTCTTGATAAGGATGTTGCATTAATTACTGATGGTAGATTCTCAGGTGCAACTCGTGGTGCATCAATTGGTCACGTTTCTCCTGAAGCTGCTGAGGGTGGTTTAATTGGTCTTGTTAATGATGGAGATTTAATTGAAATTGATATGATTAATTGCACTATTAAGCTATTAGTTTCAGATAAAGAAATTATTGAAAGAAGAGCAAATTGGGTAAAGCCTGAGCCTAAGGTTAAGGAAGGCTATTTATCAAGATATGCTAAGATGGTAACATCTGCAGCAACAGGCGCAGTATTTAAAGATTAAAAGTAGGTGATTTATATGAAACTAAACGGTTCACAAATAATTGTTGAATGCTTAGTTGAACAAGGCGTAGATACAATATTCGGTTACCCTGGTGGAGCTGTATTAAATATCTATGACGAATTATATAGAAATCAAGATAGAATTAAACATATCTTAACAAGTCATGAGCAAGGTGCAAGCCACGCAGCTGATGGATATGCCAGATCAACTGGTAAGGTTGGTGTTGTGCTTGCAACATCAGGTCCTGGTGCGACTAATCTTGTAACTGGTATTGCAACAGCATATATGGATTCAGTTCCTATGGTTGCTATTACAGGTAACGTTGCAACATCACTATTAGGTAAGGATTCATTCCAAGAAATTGATATTGCTGGTATAACTATGCCTATTACAAAGCATAATTACATTGTTAAGGATGTGAATAATCTTGCAAGCACAATAAGAGAAGCATTTAGTATTGCTCGCTCTGGTAGACCAGGACCAGTATTAATTGATATTCCTAAGGATGTTACTGCAGCAGTGTGTGAATATGAGACTATAGTAATTAATAAAGAAGAGCAAATTAAAAAGGCTCCTTATGTACCTGAGGAAAAAATAAAAGAGGTTGCTGAGCTAATAATGGCATCAAAGCGTCCATTTATATACGCTGGTGGTGGTATTATTAAGAGTGATTCATCAGATGAGCTTACAGAATTTGCTGAGCTTTTAGATATACCTACATCAACCTCATTAATGGGTATTGGAGCATTTAATCAAAAAAGTAAACTTTCAACAGGCTTAATTGGTATGCATGGTACTGTTGCATCTAATAAGTGTGTTGTTGAATGTGATTTGTTACTTGCATTAGGTGTTAGATTCTCAGATAGAGTATTATCTAACCATAAGCATTTTGCTGAAAATGCTAAAATAGTTCATGTAGATATTGATTTAGCTGAAATAGATAAGAATATTAAGGTTGATTACCCACTTGTAATGGATTTGAAGGAATTCTTCATAAGAGTTTCAAAATATATATCAAAAAGAAGACATCCAATTTGGTTATCTTTAGTAGATTCATGGAAGAATGTATTTAGTGAAAATCAATTATCATCAGCACTAAAACCTAGATTCTTCATGGAAGCTATCGATAAGGCTACTAATGGAGATTGTTTCATCTGTACAGAGGTTGGTCAGCATCAATTATGGGCTGCACAATACTTTAAATATACTAAACCACATAGATTAATCACTTCAGGTGGTTTAGGTACAATGGGATTCGGCTTAGGCGCTTCAATTGGTACTCAAATCGGAAATCCAGATGCGTATGTATTTAATATTGCAGGTGATGGTTCATTTAGAATGAATTTCAATGAGTTATTAACGATTTCTAAATATCAATTACCAATTTGTGTAGTTATTGCAAACAATGGTGTATTAGGCATGGTTCGTCAATGGCAAACAGCATTCTATGAAAAGAGATATAGCCAAACTATATTAGATACAGTATTAGATTATGAAGCACTTGCTAAGGCATGTGGTGTTGATTATTATCTTGCAACAACAAGAAAAGAATATGAAAATGCAATTAATGAGGTTATTAAAAATAGAAAGCCTGCATTAATTAATGCATATGTTCAAATAGATGAAAAGGTACTACCAATGGTAGCACCTGGAAAACCAATAGATGATATTATTTTAGAATAGTATTAGCTTATGAAGAGTACCCCTAGAGTTGGACTAGAGTAAAATCTAGAAAGACTAGGGGTATTCTTTTATTACATTCTATAGAAAAATTAAAAGTTATAGTGTATTAAAAAAATGAACTATATAATATAGTCCATTATTTTAAAGAATTATTTATGGCAGATATTAACGCATGGATAGAAGCACAAATGATATCATCATCTATACCTGTACCCCAATATTCACCATTTGATGTTTTAATTGAAACATAAGCTGCAGCTTGTGATTTACTTGATGATTCTAAACTATGCTCAGAATAATTAGTTAATTCATAATCTAGATTATAACAAGCTCTAATTGCGTTGCTTACGGCATCTAATCTACCGCTACCAGAAGATAAGAAGTCCTTTTTAGCTCCATTAAATTCAGTAGAAATCATAACCTTAAATGTATTATTTTCTTTAATGAAATGATATTCTAATAGATTTAATGGAGAATTTAAATTAACAAAATTATCCATAAATATTGATTTAACCTCAGTAGGAGATAATTCCTTATGATTAACATCAGATACATGCTTAACTAAATATCCGACAGTTTCTCTCATCTTTGCAGGAATATCTAAGCCGTAATTTGTTTCAAGGATGTAACAAATACCACCCTTACCAGATTGTGAATTAATTCTAATAACATCTGCAGAATATTCTCTACTAACATCATGAGGATCAAGCGGAAGATATGGAATATTCCAAGTGTCTAGGTTATTATCCTTATGATATTTCATACCCTTAGAAATTGCATCCTGATGAGAACCAGAGAATGCTGCAAATACAAATTTACCTGCATATGGCTGTCTATCATATACTTTCATTTCAGTTACACTTTCATAAAGTTTTATGATTTGTGGAATATCAGTAAAATCAAGAAGTGGATCAACACCGTGTGTATACATATTTAATGCTAAAGTTATAATATCAACATTACCAGTACGCTCACCATTACCAAATAATGTACCTTCAATTCTATCAGCTCCAGCTAGAAGACCTAGCTCAGAATCTGCAATACCAGTACCACGGTCATTATGTGGATGAAGTGATATTAATACATTTTCTCTATTATGCATATATTTACTCATGTATTCAACTTGAGAAGCATAAACATGTGGTAATGACATTTCTACAGTTGCTGGTAAATTAATAATTAATTTTCTATCTGGTGTTGGTTTAAATACATCAATTACTGCATTACATACTTCAAGTGCGTATTCCATTTCAGTTCCTGTAAAGCTTTCAGGAGAATATTCAAAGAAGAAGTTACCCTCTGTTTCATTAGCTAAGTCTACTAATAGCTTAGCTCCTGTAACTGCGATATTTAATATTTCTTCTTTAGATTTTTTAAATACCTGCTCACGTTGAGCTTTAGAAGTAGAATTGTATAAATGTACTATAGCTCTTTTACAGCCCTCTAATGCTTTAAATGTTTTCTTTATAATATGCTCACGAGCTTGTGTTAATACCTGAATTGTAACATCATCAGGAATTAAATTATTATCTATTAGTGCTCGTAAGAATTCGTATTCAGTTTCAGATGCTGCTGGAAATCCTACCTCGATTTCCTTAAAACCTATTTTTACGAGCAACTTAAAGAACTCGATTTTTTGTGTTAATGACATTGGTTTAATTAAAGATTGATTACCATCTCTTAAATCAACACTACACCAAATTGGTGCTTTATCTATATATTCCTTTTTAACCCAGTCATTACATTCAACTGGTGGCATAAAGTAGCCTCTAGAATATTTCTCGTATCCTTTCATAATAGTCCCTCCTAAAAATATTTATTAAATATTATATCAAAAATACGAATTTTAGTCAATTTTAAAACGATTAAAATACTAATTTACTTATAAAAATTCGATATATTTGGTGTTAATCCCTTTGGATATTGTATTTTATTCGGAAAAATATTATAATAAGGTAAATATGACGATAAAGGAGTTTTTTATGTATTATTTTTATAATAGAATGCCTATAGCTACTGCTGATGATTTAGT
>JAZQVB010000239.1:0-7105 GCA_045631605.1 Anaeroplasma sp. | reverse complement strand
GTATTGATTATGAATTAAATGGTAGTGCTATATTAATTAATGGCGGTAAGACTGTGCTTGTGTGCGAGGTATTAGATATTTTAAAGCTTGAGGGCATTGAAGAGGATAATTGTATTTATTTAAAAATTATTAATAGTAAAGAAAATGAAGGAGATTTCCTTCATATGAGTGATTTATGCTAACTATAGATATTCATTCGAATAAGGAAACTGTTTCAGCTGCATTATATCAGCTTGGTGAGGCTATTAGGCTTGCTAGACGTGATAAAGATAAATTACTTTGTGTAATAGTTGGCTATGGCAGCACAGGTAAGACTCACAAGATAAGAACTGCAGTAATTGATGAGCTTACTAATTTGAAAATAAATAATAATATTAAGGGCTTTATTTGTGGTAATAATTTAGATTTATTTGATCCTATTTATCATGGATTTGAGTATAGGGATAGAATACCTGATTCTGAAAAGAAAAAACAAAATAAGGGTGCAATCTATATTGTTTTATAGTGAAAAGTATATAAAATTCAATATTTAACAGGAAATGCGGCTTGAAAGTCGCATTTTTTGCATAAAAAATATAATATTTTATAAATTTTCAAATTAAAATAATTTAAAACGCTGAAAAATAAAATTTAATTCGCAAAAAGAGGCTTAAAATGTTGACTTAAAAAAATATAATGATATAATATTAGGTATATACAAAAGTAGTATATGTAATACAAGGAGGATGAAAAATGGCAAGACATATTTTATCTGTTTTAGTTAATAATCACATGGGAGTTTTATCTAGAGTATCTGGCCTTTTTAGCCGTAGAGGCTTTAGTATTGAAAGCTTATCAAGTGGTACAACAGAAAATCACAAGGTAGCTAGAATGACAATTGTTGTTGAGTGTGATGATTTAGAATTTGAGCAAATCAAAAATCAGCTTGCGAAGCTAATGGATGTTGTTACAATTTCTGAATACAAAGAGGATGAGGCTGTTAGACGAGAGCTAGCTCTTATCAAGATTGATTGTCAGGGTGAAAAGCGAACAAAAATTATTGAGATTGCTAATATCTTTAGAGCTCATGTCGTTGATGTTACATATACAACAATGATACTAGAGGTTACTGGAGATAGATCTAAGGTTACAGCAATGATAACAATGCTTGATGAATTCGGCATTAAGGAAGTAATTAGAACAGGCGTAACAGCAATCGCTAGAGGCGAAAGCGAATTAAAAAATAATTAATTTAAAGGAGAGAATTATTATGGCAGAGGCTAAAATTTATTATCAAAAGGATTGTGACTTAAATTATTTAAATGGAAAGACTGTAGCAATTATTGGTTATGGTTCACAAGGACATGCGCATGCATTAAACCTAAAGGAATCTGGTGTTAATGTAATCGTAGGTTTATATGAAGGCTCAAAATCTTGGGCTAAGGCTGAAAAGCAAGGTATGACTGTTTATACAGCTGCTGAAGCAGCAAAGAAGGCTGATATCATTATGATTTTAATTAATGATGAAAAGCAAGCAGCGATGTATAAAAATGATATTGAACCAAATCTAGAGGAAGGAAATATGCTAATGTTTGCACATGGCTTCGCTATTCATTTTGGTCAAATCGTTCCACCTAAGGGTGTAGACGTTGCGATGATCGCTCCTAAGGGGCCTGGTCACACAGTAAGAAGTGAATACCAAGCAGGTAAGGGTGTTCCTTGCTTAGTAGCTGTTGAAAAGAATGAAAGCGGTCAAGCTTTAGAAATTGCTTTAGCATATGCTTTAGGTATTGGTGGAGCAAGAGCTGGTGTATTAGAAACAACATTTAGAACAGAAACTGAAACTGACCTATTCGGTGAGCAAGCAGTATTATGTGGTGGTGTTTGTGCTTTAATGCAAGCAGGCTATGAAACATTAGTTGAGGCTGGATATGATGAAAGAAATGCATATTTCGAATGTATACATGAAATGAAGCTAATTGTTGATTTAATTTATCAATCAGGATTTGCTGGTATGAGATATTCTATTTCTAATACAGCTGAATATGGTGATTATATAACTGGACCAAAGATTATCACTGATGAAACTAAGAAGGCTATGAAGAAGGTATTAAAGGATATTCAAGATGGTACATTCGCTAAGGACTTCTTATTAGATATGTCAGCTGCTGGTGGTCAAGCACACTTTAGAGCTATGAAGAAGCTTGCAGCAGAGCATCCAAGTGAAAAGGTTGGAGAGGAAATTAGAAAGCTATATAGCTGGAATAACGAAGAGGATAAGTTTATCAATAACTAATTATATAGGTAGTTCACACAATAGTGGAGGCTAATTATGCTTTCACTTTTGTCGTTATTAATAGGGAGTGATTTTTTTGAAAATCAGTATATTTGATTCGACATTAAGGGATGGTGCACAGGCTGAGGGTATAAGCTTTTTAGTATCTGATAAGATTAAAATAGCCTTAGCACTTGATGAGCTTGGAGTTGAATTTATTGAAGCAGGTAATCCTGGAAGTAATCAAAAGGATTTAGAATTTTTTAAGGAAGCTAAAAATTTACAATTTAATAATTCAAAGCTAGTTGCCTTTGGTAGTACTCGTAGATGTAATTCTAATGCTTACGATGATAAGAATTTAAATGCATTACTTGATGCAGATACTGAATATGTTGCAATATTTGGTAAATCTTGGGATTTTCATGTTGAGAATATCATAAATACTACTAAGGAAGAAAATCTTAATATGATTTATGATACTATTACATTTTTAATTGAAAATGGTAGAAAGGTATTTTATGATGCTGAGCATTTCTTTGATGGCTATAAGGCCAATAGGGAATATGCAATTGAAACATTAAAAACTGCTCAAAGGGCCGGTGCTTTATGTCTAGTATTATGTGATACAAATGGTGGGACATTCCCAGATGAGGCAGTAGAAATAATTAATGATGTTAAAAAGCATGTAGATTGTCCACTTGGTATTCATGCTCATAATGATACGGGTATGGGTGTTGCAGTAAGTGTTATGGCTGCATTAAATGGAATTAGCCAAATTCAAGGTACATTCCTAGGATATGGCGAAAGATGTGGTAATGCTAATTTATCATCAATTATTGCTAATCTAGAATTAAAAAGAGGAATTAAATGTCTTCCAGAGAATAATATTAATAAGCTAACACCAATAGCTAGATTAATTGCTGAAATATCTAATTTTAATTTAGCTAGTAATCTTCCATTTGTTGGAAGCAGTGCATTTGCTCATAAGGCAGGAATGCATATTGATGGTGTTTATAAATCAAGTAAATCATTTGAGCATGTGTCACCTGATTTAGTTGGTAATGAAAGAAAGTTTTTAATTAGCGAGGTAGCAGGTAAATCAACTGTTCTTGCTAAAATTAATAAAATTTATCCTAATATTGAAAAGAATGATCCTAGATTAATAGAGATTATTGATAATATTAAGGAATTAGAATATTGTGGATATCAATTTGAGGGTGCGGACGCATCATTTGAATTAATAGTTCATAAAATATTTGGTAATTTTAAGGAATTCTTTACTGTTAAAAACTTTAAAACAATTGGTGAGGGACCATCAGTTAGTGGTGAATTCTCAGCATCAGCTGTTATTACAGTTTTTGTTGAGGGTGAGGAAGAGGTTACTGGAGCAAATGGTGATGGTCCAGTAGATGCGTTAAACCTAGCATTAAGAAAGGCTATAAGTAAATTTTATCCTAAGCTTAATGAGGTTTCGCTATCAGATTATAAGGTACGTATTTTGGATGGTAAGGAAAATCGTACAGCAGCAACAACAAGAGTTATAATTGAATCTACTGATGGAATTAATACTTGGTCTACAGTAGGTGTATCAAAGGATATTATAGAGGCGTCATTTAAGGCGTTAATTGATTCAATCGAATATAAATTATTTAAGGATGGTAAATAACATGGGAATGACTATGACACAAAAGATTCTTGCAGCACATGCAGGTCTTGATAAGGTAGTTGCAGGACAACTAATTGAAGCAAATTTAGATTTAGTTTTAGGTAATGATATTACTACTCCAGTGGCAATCAAGGAATTTAATAAGATTGGTGCTACTGAGGTATTTGATAAGGAAAAGGTATGTATCGTACCTGACCATTTCGCTCCTAATAAGGATATTAAATCAGCTGAGCAATGCAAATTTATTCGTGAATTCGCAAGAGAAAAGGAAATTGTTAATTTCTTTGAGGTTGGTCAAATGGGTATTGAGCATGCATTACTTCCAGAAAAAGGATTAGTAGTTACTGGTGATGTTGTTATCGGTGCTGACTCGCATACATGTACATATGGTGCATTAGGTGCATTCGCTACAGGTGTTGGTTCAACTGATATGGCTTGTGGTATGGCTACAGGTAAGGCTTGGTTTAAGGTTCCATCAGCTATTAAATTTAATTTAGTTGGTAAGCCTACTAAGTATGTAAGTGGTAAGGATATTATCTTACATATTATTGGTATGATTGGTGTAGATGGTGCATTATATAAATCAATGGAATTCTCTGGAGAGGGCTTAGCTAATTTAAGCATGGATTCTCGTTTATCAATGGCTAATATGGCTATTGAGGCTGGTGCTAAAAATGGTATTTTCGCAGTAGATGAAAAGACATTAGAATTCTGCCGTGAGCATTCAAAGAAGACTCCAGTTGTTTATGAGGCTGACGCTGATGCAGTATATGATGAGGAATATACAATTGATTTATCTAAGATTCGTCCTACAGTTGCGTTCCCTCATTTACCTGAAAATGCTCATACGGTTGATGAGGAAATCGTATCTCAAATTAAGATTGATCAAGTAGTTATAGGTTCATGTACAAATGGTAGAATGGAGGATTTAAGAATCGCAAGAGATATTCTTAAGGGTAAAAAGGTTCATCCTTCAATTCGTTGTATTGTTATTCCAGGAACTCAAAAGATTTATTTACAAGCTATTATGGAGGGTATTGTTGAGGATTTAGTTACAGCAGGCTGTGCATTCTCAACTCCAACATGTGGTCCATGCTTAGGTGGTCATATGGGTATTTTAGCTGCAGGTGAAAGATGTGTATCTACAACTAACCGTAATTTCGTTGGTCGTATGGGACATGTTGATTCTGAGGTATATTTAGCTAGCCCTGCTGTTGCGGCAGCAAGTGCAATTACAGGTTATATTACTAACCCAGAAACAGTAATGGAGGAAAAGTAAAATGAAGGCAAAGGGTACAGTTTTACGTTATGGTAATGATATCGATACAGATGTTATTATTCCAGCAAGATATTTAAATACATCAGATCCATTAGAGCTTGCTAAGCACTGTATGGAGGATTCAAAGGAAGATATTAATGCAGGTAAGAAGCCTTTCTATGAAAGAGTTCAAAAGGGTGATATTATTGTTGCAGATAAGAATTTTGGATGTGGATCATCTCGTGAGCATGCTCCACTAGCAATTAAAACTGCAGGTGTTTCTTGTGTTATTGCTAAAACATTTGCTAGAATTTTCTATAGAAATTCAATTAATATAGGTCTACCTATTCTTGAATGCCCTGAGGCAGTTGAAAATATTAAGGATGGAGATGTTGTATCTGTTGATTTTGATTTAGGTGTAATCGTTAATGAAACAACAGGTCAATCATTCCAAGCAGCACCATTCCCTGAATTTATGCAAAATATTATTCAGGCTGGTGGATTAATTAATAAGATTAAGGGAGATAAGTAATATGAATTATAAAATTGTAACATTACCTGGTGATGGTATTGGACCAGATATCGTAAGAGAAGCAGTTAAGGTTTTAAAGCGTGTTGGTGAAATTTATGGCCACACATTTGAAATTGAAGAAAAGTTAATGGGTGGATGTGCAATCGACCAAGCTGGTACATCTTTACCTCAAGATACAATTGATGCAGCACTTGCATCTGATGCAGTATTACTTGGTGCTGTTGGTGGTGCTAAGTGGGATAATTTACCTAATGGTGATAGACCTGAAAGAGGCTTATTAGGTATTAGAGGAGCGTTAAAGCTATTTGCTAACCTACGTCCTGCAGTATTATATCCACAATTAAAGTTTGCATCTCCGCTTAAGGAAAGTGTTATTGGAGATTCTCTTGACATTTTAATTGTAAGAGAATTAACTGGCGGTATGTATTTTGGTGAAAAGGCAAATTCACCTAAATATAATCCAGCTGATCCTATGTGCTGGGCATCAGACCAAGAAAAATATTATGTTTATGAAATTGAAAGAATTATCCGTGTTGGTATGGAGGCTGCAATGAAGCGTCAAAAGAAGGTATGCTTAGTTGATAAGGCTAATGTACTAGAATCTTCTAGATTATGGAGAAGAGTAATGGAAAGAATTATTCCTGAATATCCAGAGGTTGAGGTTACATATCAATATGTAGATAATGCAGCAATGCAATTAATCGGTAATCCTCGTCAATTTGATGTTATTATTACATCAAATATCTTTGGTGATATTTTATCAGATGAGGCTTCACGTGTAACAGGCTCAATCGGTATGCTTGCAAGTGCATCACTTGGCTCTGGTAAGCTTGGATTATATGAGCCAATTCATGGCTCAGCACCTGATATTGCAGGTATGGATATTGCAAATCCACTTGCAACAATCCTTTCTGTATCAATGATGTTTAGATATTCATTAGATTTAATGGATGAGGCTCAAGCAATTGATGATGCAGTTATGGCTGTCTTAGATGCTGGATATAGAACAAAGGATATTTATTCAGAAGGTATGAAGCTTGTTGGTACTACTCAAATGGGAGATTTAGTTGCTGCAGCTTTAAAATAATAATTTAAATTTGGAGGTAATCATATGAAAAGTAATATTGTAAAGGTAGGAGTAGAAAAAACACCTAATCGTTCATTATTTAAGGCGATGGGTTATACTGATGAAGAAATAGCTAGACCGCTGATTGGTGTAGTTTCTGCAAAAAGTGAAATAGTTCCAGGTCATATGATGCTAGATAAGATCACTGAGGCTATTAAAAGAGGTATTTTAATGGCTGGTGGTACTCCAATTGAAATTCCTGCAATTGGTGTATGTGATGGTATTGCGATGGGACATACAGGTATGAAATATTCACTTGTAACAAGAGA
>JAZQVB010000238.1:0-2059 GCA_045631605.1 Anaeroplasma sp. | reverse complement strand
AGGAAAATAGTTCTTATATTAGTTATAAGTTTAATTATAAAGATGTTGTAGGCTTTTTAGAGGTTAACAAAGTTGATGAGAATTATTTGGTTGAAATTATATATAATTATGCTAAAATAGAAGTGAAAGTAGGTAAGGCTGATATTAATGAAGCTATTAATACTTTAAATAGCCTTAATTTAGATATTAAGGATGGTTTCTTGTATAAGGATAGCGTTTATCAAAAGGAGGAGCTTAAGGGATGACAAAATATGAATTATTAGCTCCTGCTGGAGATTTAGAAAAGTTAAAAGTTGCAATACTTTATGGTGCGAATGCTGTATTCATTGGTGGCCGTGAGCTATCACTAAGAAGTAGAGCATCTAACTTTACGCTTGATGATATTAAGGAGGCTTGTGATTTTGCACATGCACATAATGCTAAAATTCATGTAACCTGTAATATTGTAATGCATAACTGTGATACATCTAATGTATTAAATTATTTAAAAAATCTAGAGGCTTGTGGTGTTGATGCTGTTATTGCATCTAGTATTTATATATTAAAACTGGTAAAAGAGCATACAAAAATGGAGGCTCATGTATCTACTCAAGCCTCTTGTAGTAATAAAGAAGCAGTTGATTTCTATACTAATCTAGATGTAGATAGAGTAGTATTAGCAAGAGAGCTATCCTTAGATGAAATTGATGAAATAATTAAATCAAGTAAGGTAGAAATCGAATGCTTTATTCATGGTGGTATGTGTGTTTCATATTCTGGTAGATGCATGCTATCAAACAATATGACAAATAGAGATGCAAATAGAGGTGGATGTGCACACAGCTGTAGATGGAATTATGATTTAATTCATAATAATACTGTATTAAATCCATCTGGTGACTATTTTGCAATGTCAAGTAAGGATTTATGTGCAATTACAGCAATTCCTAAAATGATTGATAGTGGTGTAAATTCATTCAAGATTGAAGGAAGAATGAAAAGTCTTCATTATATCGCAACTGTTGTTAATGCTTATAGAAGAATTATTGATGAGTATTTAGAAACTGGTAAGGTTCTAGATTATAATAAATATACCGATGCAATATCTAAGGCTGAAAATAGATTAACATCTACAGGATTCTTATTTAATCAGCCTACTATTGAGCAGCAATTATATGATTTAAATTTAACAGTACCAACAAAGGAATTTATTGGTATTGTTAAGAGATATGATGAAGAGAATAAAATTGCCTATATTGAGCAAAGAAATTACTTTAAGCCGAATTCAGTAATTGAAATATTTTCGCCACGCGGTACATTCTTACTTCCAATTAAAGAAATATACGATATGGATGGTAATTCATTAGATGCTGCAAGACATCCTCTTCAAGCTATCAAATTTGAATGTGATGTTAAGCTAGAGCCTTACGATCTTTTGAGATTGAATTAATATTAGGGTGTTAAAATATGCATTTGATAATTTTGAATAATCAATATCTTCAATAAAATTATAAATATCTGAATGATCTAAATTACATATAAGTAAAATATGCTCATTATCTGATTTTGAGTTTGCTGATATTGTTAAATTACAGTAATTATTGATTTTAACATAAATTTTTCCTCTATTACCAATAGAGTATGCTTCCTTAATTAGTTCATACTCAAAGTTCTTTTTAGAACCATAAGCATTGTATATTGCATTCATAAGCTTTGTGCAATTTGAATTGTTAGGTAGTGTCATTTAATTTTCCTTTCGAGGTGATTTTTATCTTAAGTTTAAAGTTATATGAATTAGATATATTAGTTGATGTAAAGATTAAAAGAAATAATAAAAGAATATATATAAGATGTAAGAAACCTAATATTGTTGTTATAACAACACCTGTAAGGCTTACAAAGGATAAAATATTCGATTATTTATTTAAAAGCTATACTTTCATAAAAAAAGAACTGGCCGATCTGTTTGCGCTGGCGGACCTCGTGGTTTCCCGCGCCGGTGCGAATGCGATCTGTGAACTCTGTGCCCTGGCAAAACCGAACCTGCTGATCCCTCTTTCCGCCGCGGCAAGCAGAGGGG
>JAZQVB010000237.1:0-1585 GCA_045631605.1 Anaeroplasma sp. | reverse complement strand
GTGGATTTTTATGTCCATTTGGTTTGATTCAAGATTTATTATATAAAATCAAAACTCCAAAGCTAAATAAAAATAAGATTACAAGAATATTATCTTATTTTAAATATGTTATTTTATTTGTATTAGTTTGTGCAGTACCTATTATTTATGGTATGCAAAATTTAGCACTTCCTGGATTCTGTAAATACATTTGTCCAGCTGGTACATTTGGTGGTGCAATGGCTTTACTTGCTAATCCGAATAATGATGTATTCTATGAGATGATTGGTTCATTATTTACATGGAAATTTGTAATTTTAGTATTAATTTTAGTTGGTTCTGTTTTTATTTATAGAATTTTTTGTAGATTCTTATGTCCATTAGGAGCATTATATGGATTATTTAATAAGCTATCTATTCTTGGTATTAAGGTAGATAAGAGTAAATGTAATAGCTGCGGTGCTTGTATAAATCACTGTAAGATGGATGTCAAGGAAGTTGGAGATCATGAATGTATTATGTGTGGCGAATGTAAGAATGTTTGTCATGCAGGTGCAATTAATTGGAAAACAATTGGTAAGCTAATTGAACGTGAACGCGAAGAAGAACTTGAGGAAATTCAAGAGACTACTGATAATACTGTTCAATTAGAACCAAAGAAGATAAATAAAAGAAAAGTATTTTATTTAGTTTCATCAATATTAGCATTTATTTTATTATTATCAGTTAGCTTATATGCTAATTTATATACTGATAATAAGGTATACAATATAAATGATGTTGTTGAAAATATTACAGTATCAAATATTCAAGATGAGAAAATTAATTTAGTTGATGGAAATAATATTACAATCATTTATTTCTGTGAGGAAATTAATGATGCAGATATTACTTTATTAAATTCATATACAAATGCTGATGCATTTAATGATACAGAAACTAAATTAAATGTATTTGTTGTTTTATCTAATAATGCATGGGCTACTAATAAGGAAAATATTAATAGCTATGCTGATTATAATATAGTATTTGCTTATGATAACGATAAGCTAGCTGGATTATTATCATTTACACAAAATAAGGAATATCCTTATTCAGTTGTATTAGATTCAGCTGACAAGGTAATTATAAAGGAGTCTAACATTATTAATAATGAAATCTTTAGTGGTATTATCCTACCAGTAGCTTTAGGCTTAACTGTAGGAAATAAGGTTGGTAATATTTGTATTAACCAAGAAATTAATTTAATTGGTAGTGATGAAAAATTCTCAGTATTAGGAAATAGAGGAAGAATCACAGTAATTAATTTCTGGTATACAGACTGTACTCCTTGTGTTGCTGAATTACCTCATTTTAATTCATTATATGAGGAATATAAGGATTATATTGATGTTATTGCAATTCATGAGGCAAGCTTATATTTAGATGATGTTGATGGTGTAAAATCATTTATAAGTAAAAAATTTGCTGGATACTCAATTATGTTTGGATATGATGATATTAATTCTAATTATTATGAGGCTTTAGGCGGTAATGGTGCATTCCCTATGACTACAATTGTAGATCAATATGGAGTTATTACGTTTACTACACCTAAGTCTATTAC
>JAZQVB010000236.1:0-4774 GCA_045631605.1 Anaeroplasma sp. | reverse complement strand
TAGTATTCCATAAGGTTATTTTTCTTTAAAATTTTAATTAAATCAGCATCCTCAATTTCTTTACCCTTAACTAATCTATATTCAACAATTATATCCTCATCAATCTCATATGATGTATCATCTATAACTACATTATATCTATTTTTCTTGCCCTTAGTTAAGCCTTTTACTATCATAAAATGCCTCGTTTACTATATTCTCCTCTTACTTCCTTACATGATGTAACAAATGTAAATGCTTGAGGATCAGCTTCTGCAATTAAGCCTGTAACACGGTAAGCCTCATTCTTATCCATTGTACAAATAACCATTGTTCTAGCTTCATTAGTGTAGCCACCAATTACATTAGAAAATGTAACACCACGTTGCATTTTTGTATAAATTAATTCCTTAATTTCTTCTGGTTTATTTGTAATTACATAAACAGTTCTACGTGCCTTAGCACCTAAGCATAAATAATCAATCAAGTACGCTTGAATAAATACACCTATAGAGCCAAATACTACATTTTCGATTTGATAATAATGAGTATATTCACGTAAAGTAGCACCATCAACAATTGACGTTAACATAAATCCAGCAAGTAAAACTACTATCCAATCTGTTAAATACATTGCAATTGACATAGGTACATGCATATATTTACTCATAATTTTTTGAACAACATCCATACCACCCGTACTACCATTATTCTTAACAGCTAAGCCTACACCAATACCACATAATAATGAACCACAGATCAATGAAATAAGCTTAACATTTCCATCTGAAATAGTATTTATAAAGAAATTAGGATCAGATGTTTGTTCTAAGAATAACAATACTGTAGGTGATAAGAATGTACCATAAACAGTTTTTAAGAAGAAATCCTTACCTAATAAAATCAAACCTAAAAACAAGGTAATACCATTTATAATATACAAGAATATTGATGCTGTAAACCAGCTACCAATACCATTGAATATTGGTTCTAACAGAATAGATACACCCATCATTCCACCAGTTACAATACTTGATGGCTGTAAGAAAAAGTAGAATGATATATCTAATATAATTACACCTAATGTTACACCTATATATTGCTTAATATATTTTTTTACCTTATGTCTTTTTTTATTTTCCATTGTTATCACCTGCATTATATTTTAAATAGGCTAGCATAAAGCCTTCAATATCTCCATCCATCACTGCTTGAATATTACCCATTTCATAACCAGTTCTATGGTCCTTAGCTAAAGTATAAGGACAAAATACATAAGAACGAATTTGACTACCAAAATTAATATTCATTTGCTCACCCTTAAGTGATTTTAATTCTTCCTCTTGCTTCTTTAATTCTAATTCTAACAGCTTAGATTTCAAAATTCTAAAACAAACCTCTTTATTTTGAAGCTGACTTCTTTCATTTTGACATGTAACTACAATACCAGTAGGCTTATGAGTAATTCTTACAGCAGAATCTGTAGTATTAACTGATTGACCACCAGCTCCTGATGAATGGAATACATCAATTTTACAATCATCAATATTTATTTTAACCTCTTCACATTCATCCATTTGTGGTGCTATATCACAGCTACAAAATGACGTATGTCTTCTAGCATTCGAATCAAATGGAGAAATTCTTACTAAACGATGAACACCACGCTCCCCCTTTAATAATCCATACGCATAAGGTCCCTTAATCGACATAGTGACTGACTTAATACCAGCCTCGTCCCCAGCTTGATAATCTAAAACCTGAATTTTAAAGCCCTTTTGAACACAAAATCTAGTATACATTCTATATAGCATATCAGCCCAGTCCATAGATTCAGTACCGCCAGCACCAGGATGAAGTTCTAAAATACAGTCATTAAAATCGTATTTACCATTTAATAAGGCTTTCTCCTCAAGCTTACCCATATATTCCTTAAATGATGCAATTTCATCCTCTAGAAGCATCATTGCCTCTTCATCAATTAATGCCATTTCAATTATATCATTAATATCTTGAAATTTAAGAGAAGCTGTATTATATCCAACTAATACCTCTTTTATAGAGTTAGCTCTAGCAATAGTAGATTGAGCCTTATTTTGATCAGACCAAAATTCAGGTGATGCAATCTCTTTTTCTAAGATTTCATATTCTGGTTTTTTAGTTTCAATACCAAATGCTTGGTATAAATCTGAAAGCTTAATTTTGTATTCCTCTAAAAATTTATTAATTTCATATTTTTCCATATAAAATCTCCTCGTCAAAATACGGGCACACTGTGCCCATATTATTATTTTCTAATACTATTTACATATTCCTCTAATCTATTCAATGCCTTCTTTAAATCATCAATAGAGTAAGCATATGATATTCTTATAAATCCATTACCACTTTCACCAAATGCGTTACCAGGGACTACAACAACCTTTTGTTTTTGAAGTAAATCTAACGCAAATTCATCTGATGTCATGTTAAATTCTCTTATATCAGGGAAAACATAAAATGCACCCTTTGGTGTAAAGCATGGTAATCCCATAGATTTTAAACGATGTAAAACATATCTACGTCTTTCATCGTAGCTTTCCTTCATTGATAAAACATCACCATCACCATTTCTTAGTGCTTCAACTGCAGCGTATTGGCTTGTTGTAGGAGCACACATAATACAAAATTGGTGAATTTTAGTCATTTGAGCAATTATATCAGAAGGTCCACAGGCATAGCCTAATCTCCACCCAGTCATAGAATATGATTTAGAAAAGCCATTAATGACAATAGTTCTTTCATACATACCTGGAAGAGACGCAATTGAAACATGATTATTAAAATACGAAAGCTCAGAATATATTTCATCACTAATCACAAGTAAATCACGTTCAATAATTACCTCAGCAATTTCTTTTAAATCATCATATTCCATAATAGCTCCAGTAGGATTATTAGGATAATTTAAAATTAAAACCTTACTTTTAGGAGTAATTACAGAAAGTAATTCCTTTTTAGTTAATCTAAATTCATTTTCATTTTTCAAATTAATAGTTTTAACATTAGCCCCAGCCAAAATAGCACAAGGCTCATAAGAAACATAGCATGGATTAGGAATAATAACCTCATCACCTGGTTCTATTACTGCACGAAGCGCAACATCGATAGCCTCACTACCACCAACAGTAACTAAAACCTGATTATTCCATACATAATCTAAATTGTATTTTCTTTTTTGATAATTACATATCTCAATTCTTAAATCCTTTAAACCTGCATTAGAGGTGTAAACAGTCTTCCCTTGCTCAAGCGTATAAATACCTTCCTCTCTAATATGCCAAGGCGTATCAAAGTCAGGTTCACCAACACCTAAGGATATTGCCCCCTTTATTTCAGAAGCAACATCAAAAAACTTTCTAATACCTGATGGTTTAAGATCTACAACCTTTTTAGCTAGAAAATTACGCATTACGCACTCACTAGCATTCTTTCATCTTTTTTCTCTTCAACAAGGCTTACACCATGATCCTTGTACTTCTTTAATACGAAATGAGTTGATGTAGATAAAACATATTCTAAGGCAGCTAACTTATCAAATACAAATCTAGCAACCTCCTTCATGCTCTTACCTTCAATTAAAACCATAAAGTCAAATCCACCACTCATTAAATAAATACTATTAACCTCATTGAATTTAGCAATTCTTTCAGCAAGCATATCAAAACCAATTCCTCGTTGCGGAGTAACCTTAACCTCAATTAAGGCAGTTACAATTTCCTTTGAGGTATTATCCCAGTTAATTAAGGTATTATACCCGCAAATGATTTTTTCTTCCTCCATTTTAGCAATTTCATTAGCTAAATCAACCTCAGATACATCAAGCATAATCGCTAAATCATGAAGGTCTATTCTACTATTAATTTCTAAATTTTTTAATATTTTTTCTCTCATTTGATCAGTCATAATACTACCTCACTAATTAAATTTTTCCTTGTGCTCATTATAAGCATCATTACATATATTAATAAATAATTTTAATTCATCATTACTATTTTTAAATAATTCAGAAACATTTAAATAAAAATCATTTTTATTAATTCCCTTTGTTTTGGTAGTCTTAATTCTCTTTTTGCTACCCTTTAAAATATGATTTTTATAAATATAATAATCAAGCTTACTAACAAATTCAGGTGTGGCCTTAATATCAAAATCATAGCTAGATTGATATAGCTCAACAGAATAATAAATATTACCATTATATGAATAAGCAATTATAATTGAGCCATTAGGATTTAAAATAACATCAATTAAATTCTTCTTAAGCCCTAATTCTGATAATTGATTTATAATCCTTCTGTCACTATAATCCTTTAAAACATCTGTAAATAATGTATTTTTCCTTGGAGATATCGTAATTCTATAAGCTAATATAAAGGCAGGTATTACCCAACCTAATGATGCCATCAAATACATAAGACCATTTGTAGTTTCTCCCTTTACTAGGCTTACAATTCCAATTATTAAAAATACAACACCTAATATAAATAATAAATTTGTTATTCTTTTTCTTGTTCGTGACACAGAACCGAAGTGCTGTTCTTTTTTTTCGTGTTCATAAAATATTGCCATATAAATCACCTAAATCATTCTAATTATTATTTACAATAATAAATATTTTATCATACTTCATTAGCAAATTCAAATTTTCTTTGCAAAAATCTATTATTATTAGTATAATTGATAACGGAAGTGATATTATGGAAATTATAAGAGATTTAACTAATATTTATTATAATGAAAAAAATAGATTATT
>JAZQVB010000235.1:0-7396 GCA_045631605.1 Anaeroplasma sp. | reverse complement strand
GCTCTAATATTCTATTTTCAAATTTAAGCTCTTCCTTTTTGATATATTTATTATTTTTGTTTAAATATACAATAAATATATTTCTCCATTTCAGCTTGTTTTCAATAATTATTTTCATATTTACTCCTAATCAAAGAAATTAAAATAAACTGATATCAGCTTATCATATGATTTACTATCTGTAATCTCATATATCTTTAATGTTTCCTTTAGGCTTTCAACATAGCTAAGTTCCTCTGTTAATATTATTGAATAACAGAATACCTCTAGGGCATCACATAAAAGGCTAATATCCTTTGGCTTAATCGTACTAAGATAGTTTAGTTTTTCAAACAAATTAGCTCCTACCTCAAAGACAGCCTTATCATCATTAGTAGTGCGCCTTAATTGTAGGAATATATGTAATGCTTCCTTTAAATCAATATCATCATCTTGGAAAATACAGTCTATCTTGTCATTAATTTTATAAATTTCAGTTTTATCTGTTTCACGATTTGATAAATATTGAAGCACATCCTTATTTCTTAAGCATAATTCATCTATTAAATCTACAAGCTCACTATTATTCATATAAATAAGCTTTGTCTTAATATCTGAAGGTAATATGCTTCTTTTAGTTTTAGCTAGCTCTAAATCTACATACATATCTGCTTCATATGGGATATTATGCTCATCTAAAAATGCCTTAGCCTTTATAATAAGCTCATTAGTTTTAAAACTGTACCAGCTTTTTTCAATTTGATAATAACGAATTAAATTTTTAAATCTACTAAAGGCTCCTGTACCTATAATCGCATTTGATAATTGAAATCTATATACTGGGTTATCTAATGTTAAAATATATTTCTTCATCATTGCGTATTCATTAAGATCATATCTATTTGGAAGACTAATATATTCCTCTGATGTTGTTATATATTCAAATCTTTCATCATAATCCTCCTCATATTCACTTAAGATAACAAATTCATAATTTATTGTGTTTAAATATATCGTTGTATTATCACTTATCATTTCAAAATAATCTACAACTGTACTTAGCTTAATTTTAAATTCCATAATATCACCTATAAATTTAATAATTTTTCCATATGTCTAATGACTCCATCATTATTCGAGTCATAATCAGTAATATTCTTACATTTATCTGTAATTAATGAATTTTTAAGTAACGCACCATAATATGCGTTATTAACCATATCTACATCACCATGGTCATCACCAAAAACATAATCCTCAGGATTGTCATCATTTAATAATTTAAATAAGGCTAAATTACCTTGATATTTATCTGATGCAGATATTCTAAACCATGTACCATTAAAATATCTTTCAAATTCATATCCAAAATCCTTAGCTATTTTTTTCCATTTATCAATATTAGGTCCAGATATCATAATTTTAACAGCTTCATCCTTGAATTCTGATTCAAAATCAAAATATGTAAAATGTAATCTTAAATTATCACTATCGATATCCTTAGATATTAATTTAGTTGGTGTTTGAATACTAAATTTAAATATTTCATTATCGTTTTTTAATTCATCAATAATATAATTTACATCATCCGTTTTTATAGTTTTAGTGTAAATTATATTTTTATTTTTATCGCATATTAAGGCTCCCGCATTCATTATTGCGTAATCAGGCTTTAAATAATCTATACATTCCTCTGTCATTTCAAAATTTCTTGCGGTATTAAAGACAAATATAAATCCTAATTTCTTTAATTTCTCAATTCCGTTTAATGTATATTCATTAACAGTCTTATCACCTTTTAATAATGTATCGTCTAGATCTACAATGAAATACCTCATAAAAATCACCTAATTAGATTATACATTTTTTTAAGTAAAATAAAAAGCCCAAAGGCTTTTATTTTAAAATACAATTGGGCTAACTAAATTTTGAAGTAAAGCAACAACGCTATATCCAGCAATATCACTTGTTCTACTATATACATCTAAATGAGCCTTTATTTCATCACCACATTCAATATCGATGCATTGGCTATCACCAACAAATCCAGGCTCTGTTTGAATTAAAATTCTAGTGTCATGAACACCCATTGTTGCTAAAGCAGTAGCAACACCTACATTAATACCTGTAGGAAGGCTTTGGATTGCCTTATATGCACTCCCATCAAACGCTACAGTATTTTCTACTTCCATTTCAGGCTTGTATAAAATATTTCTTCTTAAGGCACGAGGTCCCTTAGTATTAGTTAATGAAGCACTTGTCATATCCATTAATGTGGCAGTACGTAATACCTGGAAGCCACATATTGCGCCACTGGCAAGATGAATTTTAACATTATTTTCTAATGCAATACCCTTTATATATTCTAAATAGCCCTCATCAGCTAAGGCTCCAATAGAAAGTAATACCATATTAACCTTATTCTTTAATGTGCATTCTAATACAGCCTTGGTTGCTGCCGGATTAGTAGCCTCAACAATATAATCAGGCTTTCTTGCAATTAATTCCTCATATGAATTACAAATATCAATTCCTAATTCATTACTCATTATAGCTCTACTTTCAAATGTTTTGCTGTAGCATCCTACAATCTCAAATCCTTGTAATAATCCGTTTTTATAACAATCAACAACAATGCTGTTTAATCTTCCACAACCAAATAAACCTAGTCTTATCATATATCCTCCAAACTTGACTTTTAATTTCTATTATTATATGATTATTATATCAAATAAAGGAGTTTTTGCAATGTTTAAAAAATTAGTAATTATTGAACCAATAAACATGCTTCCTATGCATGTTGAGAAGCTTAACGAAATAGCTAAAGAGGTTGTCTATTATAAGGATATTCCTTCTAATGATGATGTAATTTTAGATAGAATTGGAGATGCAGATGCTGCATTATTATCATACACATCTAGAATTAATGGATACGTATTAGAAAATGCTAAAAATCTAAAATATGTAGGTATGTGCTGCTCATTATATTCACCTGAATCAGCAAATGTTGATATTATTAAGGCAAATGAATTAGGTATAACTGTAAAGGGTATTAGAGATTACGGTGATGAGGGTGTTGCTGAATATGTTATTCATGAGCTAGTTGAATTCCTTCAAGGATATAAGGAATTCAAATGGGATAATATCGCATATGAAATCACAGGTCTTAAATGTGGTGTAGTAGGCTTAGGTACAAGTGGTACACTTATCGCTAGAGCTTTAAAGTTCTTTAAGGCAGATGTTTCTTATTATAGTAGAACTAGAAAAGAAAACCTTGAAGAGGAATATGGCTTTACTTATAAAGATTTAGATACACTTTGTAAGGAAAGTGAAGCAATTTTCCTTGCGTTAAATAAAAATGTTTTATTGCTTCAAAAAAAACATTTTGATTTAATGAAAGGTAAAAGAATCCTATTCAATACATCTATTGGTCCAGGCTTTGATGTAGATGCATTAAAGGAATGGCTGAGTGAGGATAATCACTTCTTCTTTGGTGATACATTAGCTACTGCAGGAGATAATGAAATCTGGAATTTAGATAATACATTTACAATTAACAGATCATCTGGTGGTAAATCATATCAAGCTTATGTAAGACTAGGCGAAAAGGTATTAAATAATATTTACGAATACATGAAATAATAAAGGTGCACAAATGTGCACCTTTACTTTTGTTATAAATTATAGAAAAATGCTGCCCATAATGTATAAACACCATAGGAAAGCGTGTCTGGATCCTCTTCAAATGTGACTACCTCGTATCCCATTTTTTTAGCATCCCATTCTTTTATTCTTTCATTTGTAATACCATATATTTCTTGAAGCTTAGCACCATTTGGTGTTTTTTTAACAATTTCAAATGCAACTATATGTCCTAGTTCATGGAAAATAACTTCTATTAATCTTTCAAAATCATCAAATATTTCCTTACGAAGCTTAATATTATTATTCCAGCTTGCTAGACCATCTACAATGTTTCCTTCAAATGTTAAATTAGGAATTATTTCTAATTCAACATTTGGTATTTGTATAACATTACATGCAATCTTAAAAAGCTCACGAGTACGTGCTTCACGTGTGTAGTCGTTTAAATAACGCCATTCACCTTCCCATGGCTTATAAAGATACATTTCAGTTAATAATGCACACTTCATTTCTATTTCTTTATATTTATTATTATCAAATGAACGATAAGATAATATTCTATTTATTATAGGCAAATTATTTAAATCCCACTTAGCTCCATCATCATTTTTTACTGCAGCCTGTACCCAATAGCGTATCGCTGCAGGTAAAAATATATCACCACAATGATTAAAATATGTACGAGCAAGTTCACACATAGACCATATATCGCCTTTAGATGCTCCACGCTCTAAAAGAATTATTTCAGCTGGCAGCTGATGTTGCAATCCATTTTCATCCTGCATAGTTCTAGCTAGATTCCATAAATCTCTTCCGCTTCCTTCTTTTAAAGTATGCTTTAAAAATGGAAGATGTGATTTTTTAAATATATTTTTCATTTTTTCACCTTACTTCGTCAAATTATTTAACCATTTATATTTTTTATAATGAGATATAACCCAAGGTATTTTAACTATTTCATCTAAGCTTAAAATTATATAAATAATTAATACTGGCCAGTTTAAAACAAATGTCCCAATAAATCCTAGTGGTATAATGATACCCCACATTGTAATACCTAGGCTATATGCATCAAATTTGGTATCTCCTCCTGCGTAGAATATACCATTGATTGCACATATATTAATCGATTTAGCAATCATATATACACTACACATTAATAACATGTAAAATAAATATTTTTTAGCCTCACTATCTAGTGTATTAATATTTACTGCAATAGGTGTAGATAGTAATATTAACGCTGCACAAATCAATCCAACTATGAATGACATTTTCATTAATATATCACCATTAAATCTAGCTCTTTTTAAAGCATTACAGCCTAATGAATAGCCTATCATTATTCCACCAGCTACTCCTACACCCCTGCATAGGCTTGTAACCAAGTCCTTTATTACTGCGGCAATTGAATTGGCGGCAGTAGCTTCACTACCTAAATGACCAATAATAACAGAATATAATGTTATTCCTATCCCCCATATTGCTTCATTTAAAACTAAAAGCTTAGTAACAGTCCAAAACTTTCCTTCAACCTCTTTATTAATTTTAAATATATTACTAGCATTTATTGTCTTATTTTTATAATAGAATATTAATACTAAAATAAGTTCAATAGCTCTTGCTATAACAGTTGCCAATGCTGCACCCTCAACACCTAGCTTAGGTGTGTTAAATAATCCAAATATTAAAATTGCATTTAATAATATATTTATTACTACTGCACTACCACTTATGATTGCACCTAATGAAGCCTTATTAGCTACCTTCAGCATTGATAAATATCCTTGAGTAATACCTACTATTAAATATGACCATGATGCTATTTTTAGGTATTTAACACCTATTTCAATCATAACTTGATCATTTGTAAATATTGTCATAATTTGATTTGGTACAAATAATGTTAATGACCAAAACAATATAGATAATATTGATAAATATCTAAGCATTATCGCAAATATATTCTTAATTTTAATATTATCACCGCTACCAAAATATTGAGAATTAATAACCATTCCACCACCAGTAATTGCGGCAATACCTATATTTTGGACAAATTGCATACGAGATGCAAGTGATACAGCTGCAAGAGATTCCTGACTAACAGCACTAAGCATTATTGAATCTGATGCTGCAACAGCGGCAAGCATAAATGTTTGAAATGCAATTGGTAACATTAGCTTATTAAGTTCTTTTATAAAATGCTTGGTTTCCTGCTTCATAACTGCATCTCCTTATATTTTCGATGTAATTATATAATAATAAAGATTTATTAACAACATCTTCTTGTTCAATATCTAATATTATTGTAAAATGTACTAAAAGGACGGTGTTTTAAATGAATAGTAAATTAACTAAAAAAACATGGCTATCTATAGTTATATTCTCACTTGTAGGTCAAGTGGCATGGACTATGGAAAATATGTTTTATAATCTATATATTGTAGATGAATTTAATGCTAATCCATCTGCAATCGCATTAATGGTAAGTGCTTCAGCAATTACGGCAACACTTACAACATTAATTATGGGTGCCTTATCTGATAAGATAGGAAAAAGAAAATTATTAATTATATCTGGCTATCTATTGTGGGGTATTACAATTCTAAGCTTTATTTTTGTAAATAACCAATATATTTCCTCAGCATCATTAGGTATAGCTTTAGTTGTATTATTAGACTGTCTTATGACATTTTTTGGTAGTACAGCTAATGATGCCGCATATAATGCATATTTAACTGAAATAACTGATAATAGTAATAGAGGTAAGGTTGAAGGTATAAATTCAGCTATGCCATTAATTTCTATTTTAATTGTTTTTGGTGGATTATCTAGCTTCGCAAGAATTCAAGAGGATGGCTCTGATACATGGTATATAGTATTTTTATTAATTGGTGCGTTAGTTTTAATTTCAGGTATTATTGGTATATTTACAATCAAGGAACCAAAAAGAGAAATTAAAAATGAGTCTTATTTTAAAAATATTTTATATGGTTTTAGACCAAATGTAATTAAAGAAAATAAAACATTATATATTATTCTTGCCGCATTTGCGATATTCGGTATTTCTTTACAGGTATATATGCCATATTACATTATTTATCTACAAAATGCTGGTATTGAAATTGAATTTGCTAAAGCGATTGGATTTGATTCTTATGTAATTATTATGGCTCCAGCTATAATTATTGCCGCTATATCTACTATCTTCTATGGTAAAGCTATAGATAAGCTTGGATTTATTAAATCATTAATTCCTACATTAATTGTATATGCAATCGGATTAATTTTATTAACAGTATTCAAACATACAGCATTATTATTTATTGGCTGTTTATTTATGATGTGCGGCTATTTATGTGCTACTGCTTCATTCAACGCAGTAATAAGAAAATACACTCCTAAAAATAAGGAGGGCTTATTCCAAGGTTTAAGAATCTTCGCTTCAGTATTAATACCTATGCTAATAGGTCCATGGATTGGCTCTACTATTTGTGGTGGTGGTGCATTACTTGGTGTAACTCCTGAAGGATTTACTGTTTCACCTTATGTATTCTTAGGTGGATTAATTGTTATATTATTTATCGTATTACCTCTTTATTTTGTAAGAAGGGAAGATAAAAATGAAGTTCAATAAGCTACAAACTAATGATTTTAATGAATTAGATATAAATTCTCCATTAAATGAATATCCATTTCCTCAATTTAAAAGAGATTCATATTATTCATTAAATGGGAAATGGAATTATAAAATTGCTAAAAATGACAA
>JAZQVB010000234.1:0-6319 GCA_045631605.1 Anaeroplasma sp. | reverse complement strand
AAAGTCAAAAAAATAAAAATTCTATTGAAAAGATACTTCTTTTTTGCTATAATGATATAGCGAATATATTTATAATATATAATAATAAAAAATACTTTGAGGAGTTTTGATATATATGGCATCAAAAAGTAAACGTAATAAGGTTCAATTTAAATTAACAAAAGAATTAATTTTCTTAGTAGTAGGAATTCTTGCAATTGTTGCAGTAACAATTATTTTAGGTATTCCTTCAAAGGCTGAAAAGCAATTAGAAAAATATAACACAGCAATCACTGACTATAACACAGCAAATTCAACATCATATTCTTTATTAGGTGAGGATCATGTGTTTGTTGAAATTGGTCATAATGCATTAGGTAATAAGATTGGTAGCGAAGAATATGTTATTGTATTCTATGGATTATTAACTGAAGGTGTATATCTTCAAAATCTAGCTAGCATCAATACTGTTGCTCAAGATTATGAAATCGATAAGGTTTATCTATATTTTGCTGAGTGGGTAGCTGGTGAGGAAGACCAAGATTCAGTAGAATTTAGAAATGCTTTAAGTGAAAAGGAAGCATTATTAAATAAGAATGTTGATGAAGATCAAGATGATTTTGATATGACTACATATCCTACATTATTAGTTTATAATAGTGGCGAATTGATTTTCAACAGTCAAACATATTCAGATAATACTACTTATGATTGGAACATGTATATTAATAAAGCGCTTGGCTTAGTTGTGGATCTTTCAGAAAGTAACGAATAATTAATGAATGCCGAGACGATGTCTCGGCTTTATTGCTTAAATTAGGAGGAAGTTATGATAAATCAAATTAAATTAGAATTAAAAAAGAAGCTTGAACAATATTATAAGGAAAAATATGAATTAGAATTATCTATAGTTGTTGAGGAGCCAAAAAATCCAACACTTGGTGATATTTCAATTCCTATGTTTTCAGTTTTAAAGGCGTTACGTAAGCCACTTCCAGAGGTAGTTTCTGAAGCAGTTGCTGCATTAAACTCTTTAGAACTACCTATTTCTGATATTAAGCCTGTTGGGGGATTTGTTAATTTATTTGTTGATAAGAGCTTATTATCATTATCAATTATCAAGGAATGCTTAGAAAAGAATGAAGCATTTGGCGCTAGTGAGGTTGGTAATGGTAAGAATGTTACATTAGACTATTCAAGCCCTAATATTGCTAAGAGCTTTTCAATCGGTCATTTACGTTCAACAATGATTGGTAATTCATTAAAGCTTATTATGCAAAAGTGCGGATATAATACATACGCAATTAATTATCTAGGAGACTGGGGAACTCAATTTGGTAAAATGATTGTTGCTTATAAGCTATGGGGCGATAAGGAAACAATCATGCAAAATCCTATTTCTGAATTAACTAGATTATATGTTAAGTTTCATGAGGAAGCTGAAAAAAATGAATCTCTTGAGGATGATGCAAGAGAAGCATTTAGAAAGATGGAATTAAAGGATCCTGAATATCTTGAGCTTTGGAGCTGGATTAAGGATGAATCATTAAAGGAATCTGCAGAAATCTATGATTTATTAGAAATTGATTTCGATTCTTATAATGGTGAAGCATTCTTTAATGATAAGATGGAGCCAGTAGTAGAGGAATTAGAGGCTAAGGGATTATTAGTTGAGGATCAAGGTGCTAAAATCGTTGATTTAGGTGATGATATGCCACCTGCATTAATTAAGCGTAGAGATGGTGGTTCATTATATATCACACGTGATTTAGCAGCTGTATTCTATCGTAAAAATGAATATAAATTTGATAAGATTTTATATGTAGTAGGTAATGAGCAAAAGCTACACTTTACTCAATTAAAGAAATTAATTGGTAAAATGGGTTATGATTTTGCTGATAATGTAGAGCATGTAAATTTCGGGTTATATTTAACTAATGGTAAAAAGGCATCTACAAGAAAGGGTAATGTAGTTAAATTATATGATGTATTACAAACAGCTATTAAGCTTGCATATGATTTAATTGATGCTAAAAATCCTGAATTAACAAATAAAGAGGAAATTGCTAAATATGTTGGTATTGCAGCTATAGTATTTGGTGATTTAAAGAATTATAGAGGATTAGATGTTGAATTTAATATTGAGCAATCAGTTAAATTTGAAGGACAAACTGGTCCATATTTACAATATACAGGTGTAAGAATTGCATCTATCCTAAGAGATAAGGAATTTGATGTAAATAACTGCTTACCAGAATTATTTGAAAAGCCACATTATTTTGAAATTGTACGTCAAGTAGCTGGCTTTAAGGCTACAATTGAAAAGGCTGCAGAGGAATATGCACCAAGTGTTATTGCAAAATATTTATTATCTTTAGCAGCAAGCTTCAACAAATTCTATTCACTTGAAAAGATTAATGTTGAGGATGAGAAGGTAAGAAATACTAACTTTGCTTTAGCAAAATCAGTAAGAATTGTACTTAATGAAGGTTTAAGATTATTAGGAATTAAATATCTTGAGGAAATGTAATAATGTATTCGAAAAATAAAATAGTTAAAAACCTAATAATGGTATTTGCTATATTGATAATACTTATTATATTATTGTGTTCGTTAGGGGATATTAGTAGTATTTTAAAAATACTACAAACTAACGCTAATCCGATATATTTCATAATTGCGTTATTTGCAGTATTGTTATATTGCGTATTTTATCAAATATCATTAATGGTACTTATTAAAAATAAGCATGAAAAAATGGCTTTTGCTGACAATTATTGTATAGCAGGATCTGAATTCTTCTTTAGTGCTATAACACCATTTTCATCTGGTGGACAGCCATTCCAGGCATATGCACTAAAAAGAAAAGGAATGAAGCTATCAGATTCTACATCATGCTTACTTATGAGTTTTATAGCATATCAAATAGTTTTAAATGTATTAGCTACAATAAGTATAATTATGTATTATTCCAAGCTAAGTGCTGAAATTGACAACTTTGCTTGGCTAATATTTATAGGATTTTCAGTGAATCTTATAGTACTTGTCATCCTGATTCTTATTGGAATGACAAAATTTATGGGTAATTTCTTCATCTGGATTATGGAGTTATTATGTAAAATTAAATTTATAAATAAATTCATAGCTGATAAAAAGGTAGGATTTACTCAATATATTAAAGAAACACAAGAAGCGTTTAAGGAAATTAAAAACGCAAAGCTAATTTGGCTTTGGTCATTATTATCAAAAGCAATCGCGTTAATTATATATTATTCAATTCCATACCTAGCATTTTTATGTATAAATGTTAATTTAGGCATTGATAATTATTTGTATTCAATTGCAATCACATCATTTTCGTTAACAATTTCTATTTGGCTTCCTACTCCAGGAGCAAGTGGTGGAGCAGAATTAGCGTTCACAACACTTTTCCTAGTAATGCTTGATACAGATGATAATAAGAATATAGCATTATCAGGAATGCTAATATGGAGATTATTAACATATTATTTATTAATTATTTACGGAATGGTTTTATATCTTTTATTCGAAAGGAGATGTAAAAATGAAGATAGGTCTATTTACTGATCAATATTATCCTTCAATTAGTGGTGTTGTAACTTCAATTAAAATGCTTTATGAGGGCTTAGAAAAAATGGGGCATGAATGCTTTATTTTCACAAGCTTTGATGAAAGTCAGGTTGATAATAAAGAAGAGCTTGCTGCTAAAAAGGTAATTAATTTTGATGGAAAAAGATATCCTTTTAAAGCTATTAAGGATTATAGATTTACGTTTAATTACAATAAATCTATTAAAATAATAGCTCAATATAATTTAGATATTATTCATGTTCATACAGAATATAATATAGCTAAAATAGCTATGAAGGCATCTAAAAGGCTTGGTATTCCTATTGTTCATACATTACATACATCTTGGAAGGATTATATTAACTATCTATTTCCTACACTAGATAAAAATTTCCATAATCAATTATTATGGTTAGAAAAGAAAATATTTACTGAACCAATTTCAAAAGCATCTATTTTTGATATAGTACCAACTAAAAAGGTACTGGGAGATCTAGAAATTTATGGAATGAATGGTGAGGTTAAGGTTGTTCCAACTGGTATTGAATTAGATAGATTCTACAGTGAAAATTATTCAAAAGATGATATTAATAATTTAAGAGTATCATTAGGATTAACTGATAAATTCGTTTTTGGATATGTTGGTAGAACATCTAAGGAAAAGAACATTCCTACAATTATTAAATCCTTCGCAGAAGCATTTAAAAATAGTGATGATGTAAGCTTATTAATAGTAGGTGGAGGACCTGAGCTTCCAGAATTAAAGGCAGAAGTAAAGAAGTATGGCATAGAAGATCAAGTACTATTTACAGATTTAGTTGCATGGGATAAGGTTCCACTATATTATCAAATATTTGATATATTTGTTAATGCCTCATCTACAGAAACTCAAGGCTTAACATATATTGAAGCCTTATCGTCTAATTTACCAGTATTAGTAAAGAAGGATGAATGTATTGAAGACTTTATTAAGGAAGGCTATAATGGTTTTTACTTTGATACTCCAGAGGAGTTAGTCTTAAAAATGAAGTATATTTATGAAAATAAAAATACACTTCCTGATATTAAGAAAAATACATATAAATCAATCAAAATGTTTAGTAAAGAGGAATATTCAAAAAATATTTTAATAGTATATGAAGAGGCTATTAAAAAGTATAAAGAGCATAATCCTGATACTGAAAAAGTAACAGCATAAAACTTGAAAATGAATTATAACAATGCTATAATACCATTGTTATATTCATATGCCCAAGTGGCGTAACGGTAGCCGCAGTTGACTCAAAATCAACCGATAGTGATATCGTGCCGGTTCGAATCCGGCCTTGGGCACCAAATTCGTAAAGAATAAAGTCTAGGTTTAATCTGAACTAGTCAATAGTTCATAGACACAAAAAAGAATATTATTTAAATGAGAGCTCTGTTCTGTATTGAACAGGGCTTTTATAATTCAATGAATAAGCTAAACGTTCATTATTAAAATAATAAATATAATCTTTAATAGTCTTGTGAATATCATTAGTTCTATAAAGATTAAAGTCATTTGCTAATTCCTCTTTTATCCAACCATTTAATGATTCAATTATTGGATTGTCCGTAGGAGTTCCTTGTCGACTCATTGAACGTTTTATGTTATAATCTTTGTGGGTATTGGCGAATACCTTTGAGGTATATATTACACCTTGATCGGAATGGACAATCGTTTCTAGGTTAGTATATCCTCTTTTTTTTATTGTCTTAAGTAAAGATTTCAGGGCTTTTATATGGTTTGCCGGATTACTTCCATGCTTACTATCAGATAAATCATAAGCTACAATTTCGTTATTAAAGACATCTATGTACATAGTTAAATCATATGCTTTATTATTGTTATAAAAGATAGTAGTATCAGTACATACCTTTTCTAAAGGTCTTGTGGTAGACCAATCATTATGAATAATGTTTGGATAAATAATATGTTCTTCACCGCCTTGTTTATAAGGTGGTTTTCTTGCTTTAGAACGTATTTTAAGGGCCTTACAGCACTTATGGCATAGATTATCTGAAAATACCCAGCCAATCTCTTTTCTTATATATGCAGCTATATGTCTATAACCCCATGTTCTATGATTTTTATGTATCTCTACAATCATATTACTTAATATAACTCTATCATTTTGATATCTATTCAAAGTGCCTTTTCGTTTTAACCATTTATAGTATCCACTACGTGATACTCCCATAGTAAAACATAATGACTGTATATTATAATTTTTGCTTAATGACTCTATTATTTCATATTCCTTTTGTATTATTTCTTTTGTTTTGCTAGATCCGCCTCCTTCGATGTGTAACCTTTTTTTAATCGTTCATTTTCGATTCTTAATTTCAAATTTTCGTATTCAAGTTTTTCAATTTCTGAAAGTTCTTTACGGCTCGAATATTTTGCTAATGGATTACCAGGTTTACGTTTATTTTCTAATCCTTTTAAACCATGCTTCGTATATTTTATAACCCAATTTCCTATCATACCATTGGCAAGTCCAGTTTCTCGAGAGACTTGATGGCTTGATTTTAAGCCATTTATGATGTCCTTAATTATTTCGAATTTTTGTTGTGCGGTCCAACTTTTATTTGTTCCACCTTTTGGTCTTCCCATATTTTCACCTCCGTGTTTCTCTCTAGGGAGAAGTATATATTTATTATAAAATGAAAAAAGATGTTTATAAACACATTCCTTTTTTGTGTCTACAAACATCTTATCATTTCA
>JAZQVB010000233.1:0-1959 GCA_045631605.1 Anaeroplasma sp. | reverse complement strand
ACCATCAATAATTATAATATGCTATCTAATTGGTGAAATATTTAAATTATTGATATTAAAAAAGAAAAAGAAATATAAATATGTACCAATAATAGTAGGTACATTTGGAGGCTTAATAGGATTAATATCTTATTATATAAGCCCCGAAATAATATTAAATGTAGATAATCCTATTACAGCGTTATCTATAGGAATTATCTCAGGACTAGCCTCAACTGGCTCATATGAGCTAATAAATAAAATATTGAAAATGGAGGAAAAAAATAATGGCAAATAAAGGATTAAAGCCCTATACTAAGCAATTAAGCGGTAGTGTAGGCAGCATTAGCTATAATGTTAATGTAAATAAAAATGATAATAATTTGATTATACAAATACCTTTACTACAATCATTAGGTGTTAATCCAATTGGTATTGGATTAATCTATAATCATTTAGATAGAAATAGCTTATCTTCATTTGGTAATGGTATGCGTATAAATTATAGTCGTACATTATACGATTATGATTCATTCATTAGAATTGATAATTCTGATGGTTCATCAGATGTTTTTGAGATTCAAGATGATGGGACATATTATTCTAATGAATTAAACATGACTATTACTAAACAAATAGTATTAGTTGATGGAGATAGTGATGAAAATCATTATTATGTTACTGATAAATATGGTAATGAAATGCATTTTATTGAATCAAGCTTAGAAGAAATTAAATATGTAAATGGATATAAATTAAGCTACTTTAAGGAAGCTAATGAATTATTAAGATTAGAATTAATTAATGAAGGTGCTTTAGAATTAATTTCTAAATTTACATACACTACAAATTCAAATGGTAATGTTACAGAAATTAAATGTATGGAAAAAACGGGTGAATTTTTAGTAGAACAATCTAAGGTATCATTAACATATAATTCAAGTAATAAATTAATAGAGGTTATTAAATATATAGATAATAATATTATAGACCATTATAGCTTTATTCATAATGATGAATATATTCAAATTTTCGATGAAGTAAAATTGTATGCGAATAGAATTTATTTTAGAGATAATTTAATTGGAAATATTGATGAATTATATTACGAGATTTCAGTGGATGATGAAGGAATAGTGACAAAAGATTTATTTGAATCAAACACATTATATGCCCTTTCATATAATGATAAAAATATTGCTATTACAGATAGATTAGCTAATACCTTAACAGTAGTATTTAATGAATTAGGATTACCAATTTATGAATTTGATGATAAAAATAATCTTAGTATTGTAGAGTTTGATGATTTAAAGCGTGTTACATATCAAAGTAATCTAATAAATTTAAATATGCTTAGAAATGATATTGTAGTAACATCATTAGCTAATCCTGTTAGTGCAATGGACGCTGTTATTGGTATGACAACAATTTCAGAATATAACGAAGAACAGGGTTTTGACAATTTAATGACGAGATTAGCTTATTTAGGATTTACTGAATATAAGACTATGCAAAATACAAGCACAATTTCTAGTGGTGAGGAAGAATATGAATTTGAATATTCAGGAAGTGATGATCTAATATCAGTATTAGCGTATGTTAATGAAAATACAATAGATACTGATGAAGATACATCCGCATCAATTCAATGTGTACTATATAATAATGATAAAATAGTTTGTTCAGATTCATATCATTTTACAAATAGCTCACAAGGAAGATTAATTAATATTGGCTTAAAGGCTAAAACAAATTATACCCATATTAAGGTATATGTAAAAGCCCTTAATAAGCAAATTGAATATACAAACTTTATTATCTGTAAATGTGATTTTGGTACCTATTATTTATATGATATTAACGGTAATGTATTAAATGTAAAATCATCTGGTGGTAATGTTAGATATAGATATAATAATAATTTATGTGTATCAACAATTGATAGTAATGGAGAAACTAAAATTGAAAGAGACAATA
>JAZQVB010000232.1:0-15600 GCA_045631605.1 Anaeroplasma sp. | reverse complement strand
GGAGCGATAATATGAAAAAATATTTATTAGAATTAATCGCAGTAACAATAAATATAGGTCTATATTATATATTACCATTATTTGCAGGACCTACCGATGCGATGGGCATGGTATTATTACTAATAATATATACTATGCTGTTATCATTTATAGTAGGATGTGTATCCGGTAATTGGATAAGGTTTATATATCCACTGGTAGTAGCTCTTTTATTTATACCATCTGTATATATATATTATAGTGGTGGAGCATTAATTCATTCGGTTTGGTATTTAGTTGTATCGTCTATATCATTATTAGTAGGATTTGGTATAAGGATGCTAGTAATTTTAATGAAAAAGTATTTTAAAAAGAGAATTAGCAATTAGTAGTTTTGGAAAAACATAAAAAAAATAAAATTTTTGTTGAAATGTCATTTCTGTTTTGATATAATGTGTTAGGAAGTAATCTTTAAGTCTGGAGGGAAAAGACATGCGTGACTTAGTTAAGTTAATTTGTACTGAATGCAAAAACGAAAATTATTACACAGACAAAAACAAGAAGACAACTCCTGAAAGAATGGAGATTAAGAAATATTGTCCTCATTGCCGTAAGCATACAGTTCATAAGGAAAAGAAGTAAAAATAACGAAATTAAAGGCTCTCGTAGAGGGCTTTTTAATTTTATTGAATAGCATTATAATATATGCTATACTTAAAAAAAGTGGTGATATTATGATTGAAACATTTACAATAGGCGGATTTGCGACAAATACATATGTAATTTCTAATAAGGATAATGAATGTATATTAGTAGATCCAGGATTAGGATTTAGCTCATTATATAAATATATTAATGATAAATATGATGTTAAGGCTATTTTATTAACTCATGGTCATTTAGATCATATAGATGGAGTTAGATATTATTTAGATAAGCCTGTTTATATTCATAAGCTTGATGAGGAATTCTTATATGATGGAGATTTATCATTATACAGTATGGTAGGAATGCGTAATCCTTTTAGTAAGGGTATCTTAAATGTTATTACTGTATTAGATGGATTTGCCTTTAATATAATAGGATTAGATGTTAAGGTTATGCATACACCAGGTCATACACGTGGTAGTGTATGCTACTACATTGATGGTAAGCTATTTACAGGTGATACATTATTTAATGGCTCTTGTGGTAGGACTGATTTTCCAACGGGTAGTATTTCTGATATGGGAAAAAGCTTAAAAAGGATAGTTGAATCATATTCTAATTCCTGTATATGCTATCCGGGTCATGAGCATAGAACTACGATAGGAAATGAAAAATCATTTAATCCGTTTATTGTAGGATTATAATATAAAATGAAATAATATTTTGATAAAGGGCGTTTGGCCCTTTATTTATTTTTGAAATTGTGGTAAAATTTCTTTATATATTTTTTCAAAGGAGAGATTGAAAAATGAAAAATCTTATTTTAAAGGAAAATTATCAGTCGAAATTAAACCTATTAGAAACAGAAATAGCGATTAAATATGTTAAGGATACATTCGAGCGTGATTTAGCCAAGGCTTTAAATTTAACTCGTGTATCAGCTCCATTATTTGTATTCCCATCTACAGGATTAAATGATAATTTAAATGGATATGAAAGAAGAGTAGATTTTGATATTCATAATATCAGTGAAAGGGTTGAAATTGTACAAAGCTTAGCTAAATGGAAAAGAAATGCCTTAGGTGTATATGGATTTAATATGCATACAGGCTTATATACAGATATGAACGCTATTCGTAGGGATGAGGATTTAGATTCTATTCATTCTGCATATGTAGATCAATGGGACTGGGAGAAGATTATTTCTAGTGAGGATAGAACGATTGATTATTTAAAGAGTACTGTTAAAAAGATATATAAGGTAATTAAGAGATTAGAGGATAAGGTTTCAAAGAAATATCCTCAGCTAACTCAGGATTTACCTAAGGATATTTTCTTTATTACATCTCAGGAGCTTGAGGATATGTATCCTGATTTAGATGGTAAGGGAAGAGAATATGAGATTGTTAAGAAGCATAAGGCAGTATTTATTATGCAAATTGGTGGTAAGCTAAAAAGCGGTAAGCCACATGATGGAAGAGCTGCTGACTATGATGATTGGCTATTAAATGGAGATATTATGCTTTATTATGAGGAGCTTGATATTGCGTTTGAGATGTCATCTATGGGTATTAGAGTAGATTCTAATAGTATTGTTAGTCAAATTAAGGAAAGAAATGAATTAGAAAAGCTTAATAATAAATATGTACAGGATGTTATTAATGATAGATTACCTTTAACTATTGGTGGAGGCATCGGTCAATCTAGATTATGTATGTTTATGCTTGAGAAGGCTCATATAGGTGAGGTTCAAGCCTCTGTATGGAGCGATGAGGATGTTGAATTATTAAATAAATATAATATTCATTTACTATAAGAAGGGATGCTTGGCATCCTTTTTTTCTTCTTTTTAAAGTTTTGGCACTTTTTTCTTGACAGTGCCAAAAGTATAGATTATAATAATGTTGCACTCAGATGATGGGAGTGCTAACGAAGAGGTGAGATAATGCTAACGGATCGTCAAAAGCTTATTTTAAAGGCTATAATTGAAGAATATGTTACATCAAATGAGCCTGTTGGCTCAAAGGCATTAACAGAAAAGCCATATTTAGACTTTTCATCTGCAACCATAAGATATGAGATGCAGCATTTAGAGGAAATTGGTTATTTGAAGAAAACTCATACATCTTCAGGTAGAATTCCTTCTGAGGTTGGCTATAGATATTATGTCGACCACCTAGTAATCAGAGATGATTATGTTATGGAATATTATAAATATGTTGATGACATATTTAATAATCCATATTATTCAAAGGAAGAAATTATTAAGAAGCTTGCTGAATTCTTAAGTGAGCTTACAGGATATTACGCATCACTTGTTGGAACACCTTCTGATGTGGCTAAGGTTTTAAAAATGGAAATTGTTCCACTTAGCGAGCATGAGGCGTTACTTCTAATAGTAACATCATCTGGAAATGTTCAAACACAAAGAATAGTGATTCCAAATGGGTATAAAATGGATGATTTAATGCGTATAATACAAATGTTTGATACTGCAATGTATAATCAATCAGTATATGAAATAAGAGATATCCTATCTAAGGAGGCTGCAAAGCCTAGAATTAGACAAATGGTTGATTTTAGAGATGATATCTTAAATTTCATGATTAAGGCTTTTACAAGATTCTTAAATGGTGATGTATATGATGCAGGCTTATCAAAGCTATTAAATCAACCAGAATTTCAGGATCATAGGGTTATGCAAAAAATCATAGCTGCGATTGATGGAGAAATGATGAAGGCAATAATAAGAGGAGTAGATGATGGTATTAGAATTCATATCGGTACTGAAAATCTATGTGATGGGCTTGAGGAATGCTCAATTATTGCGATGCCATATAGCGTAAATGTAAATGAAACGGGAACAATAATATTAGTTGGTCCTACAAGAATGAATTATCGTGCTACAATTCCACTTCTTGAATATGTAGCAAAGAGTATGACTAAGCTTAATAAAAGGTAGGTGTTAAAATTGTCAGATAACATTAAAACAGAGGTAAAGGAAGAGGAAGTCCAAATTGAGGAAGATGCTCAAGATGAATTAGAGGACAAAAAGAAGACTAAAAAGGAAAAGAAAACTAAGGATAAGGAAAAGATTGAAAAACTAGAGGCTGATGTATTAGCTCTTCAAAAGGAGGTTCAAAGCTGGAAGAATGAGTATTTAAAGGCTCATGCTGAAACAGAGAACTTTAAAAAAAGAACTAATGAGCAAGCTATAAAGGATAGAAAGTATGCATCACAAAAGGTTATTGGAGAATTAATTCAGCCTATTGATATGTTACTTCAAATTGTTAGCTATCCAGCATCAAATCCTGAGGTTGCAAATTATCAAATTGGATTCCAAATGATTGCTAATCAATTATTAGATATTTTAAAATCTGAGGGATTAGCTCCAATTATAGCATTAGATAAGGAATTTGATCCGAACGTAATGCAAGCTGTATCAGTTGAAGAAGACCCTGAAAAGGAAGAAAACATTGTATTAAAGGTTATGCAGCCTGGATACATGTATAAGGATAGAGTTTTAAGACCAGCAATGGTTGTTGTAAATAAGAAAAATACAGAAAAGAAAGTAGAGGAATAAAATTATGTCAAATAAGGTAATTGGTATCGATTTAGGTACAACAAATTCATGTGTATGCGTTATGGAGGCTGGTGAAGCTAAGGTTATCACTAACGCAGAGGGTGTACGTACTACACCATCAGTAGTAGCATTTAAGGGTGATGAAATTCAAGTTGGTGACGTTGCAAAGCGTCAAGCAATTACAAACCCTAATACTGTATCTTCAATTAAGCGTCATATGGGTAACAGCACTTACCGTGTAGATATTAATGGTAAGAAGTATACTCCACAAGAAATTTCAGCTATGGTTTTACAAAATTTAAAAAAGACTGCAGAAGCATATTTAGGCGAAAGCGTTGATAAGGCTGTTATTACAGTTCCTGCATATTTTAACGATGCTCAACGTCAAGCAACTAAGGATGCTGGTAAGATTGCAGGTTTAGAGGTATTACGTATTATTAACGAGCCAACTGCAGCTGCATTAGCTTATGGTATTGATAAGACTGATAAGGAACAAAGAGTATTAGTATTCGACCTTGGTGGTGGTACATTCGACGTATCTATCTTAGATTTAGCTGATGGTACATTCGAGGTATTATCTACAGCAGGTGATAATATGCTTGGTGGTGACGACTTCGATAAGGCAGTTATGGATTGGTTAGTTGCTGAATTCAAGAGCGAATCAGGTGTTGATTTATCAAGCGATAAGATGGCACTTCAAAGATTAAAGGATGCTGCTGAAAAGGCTAAGAAGGATTTATCAGGTGTTACATCTGTTGAAATCTCATTACCATTCATTTCAATGAGCGCAATGGGTCCTCTTCACTTAAATAGAACATTAACACGTGCTAAGTTTGAGCAATTAACTCATCATTTAGTTGAAAGATGCTTAGGACCAGTTCGTAGAGCATTAAAGGACGCTAAGGTTACACCAAAGGAATTAGACCAAGTATTATTAGTTGGTGGTTCTACTCGTATCCCAGCAGTTCAAGAATTAGTTAAGAGAGAATTAGGTAAGGAACCTAATAAGTCAGTTAATCCAGATGAGGTTGTTGCAATGGGTGCAGCAATTCAAGGTGGTGTATTAACTGGTGATGTTAAGGACGTATTATTATTAGACGTTACACCTCTTTCATTAGGTATTGAAACATTAGGTGGTGTATTCACAAGATTAATCGAAAGAAATACTACTATCCCTTGCTCAAAGAGCCAAGTATTCTCAACTGCAGCTGATAACCAACCAGCAGTAGATATCCATGTATTACAAGGTGAAAGACCAATGGCTATCGATAATAAGACATTAGGTAGATACCAATTAGGTGATATTCCTGCAGCACCAAGAGGAGTACCTCAAATCGAGGTTAGATTCGATATTGATGCTAATGGTATCGTTAACGTATCTGCTAAGAACCTAGGTACAGGTAAGGAGCAAAAGATTACTATTCAAGGTGGTTCAGGATTATCAGATGCTGAAATCGAAAGAATGGTAAGAGAGGCTGAAGAAAATGCTGAAGCTGATAAGATCCGTAAGGAAGAGGCTGATTTAGTTAACGAAGCTAACCAATTAATCTTCCAAACTAGAAAAGCATTAAAGGATTTAATTAATGTTGATGAAAATGAAAAGGCTGAAGCAGAAAAGCTATGTACTGAGCTTGAAAAGGCATTAGATTCTAAGGACATTAATGAAATTAGAACTAAGAAGGAAGCTTTAGAACAAGTAGCTCAAGGTATTGCTGTTAAGGCATATCAACAAGCACAAGAGGCTAATGGCGGAAACAACAACGGTGGCGCTAATGGCGATGGCACTGTAGACGCTGATTTCTCAGACGTTCAATAATTATAATATAATAAGAAGGGTCCTATGACCCTTCATTATTGCTATAAATGGAGGTTAATCTTATGGCAAAAAGAGATTATTATGAGGTCCTAGGCCTTCAAAAGGGAGCATCTGCTGACGAAATAAAAAAGGCATATAGATCTCTTGCTAAAAAATATCACCCGGATGTAAACAAGGAACCAGGTGCTGAAGAAAAATTTAAGGAAATAAACGAAGCATACGATTGCTTATCAGATGAAAATAAAAAAGCAAGATATGATCAATTTGGTCATGAGGATCCAACACAAGGCTTCGGCGGTGGCGCTGGTGGCTTCGGTGGTGCTGGCGGATTTGGTGGCTTTGAGGACATCATTAATTCATTCTTTGGTGGTGGAGCTAGACGTCAATCTAATGGCCCACGCAAGGGTAATGATGTTGAAAAGCAAATGAATATAACATTTGAGGAAGCTGTATACGGCTGTAAGAAAAAGGTTAGATTATCTGTTGATGAGGAATGTATCCATTGTGGTGGTACAGGTGCTGAATCTAAATCTGATGTTAAAACATGTCCAAAATGTAATGGTCATGGCCGTGTTATGATGCGTCAACAAACAATCTTTGGATTTACAAATGTTGAAACAACATGTCCTAACTGTAATGGTAAGGGTAAGGTTATTACTAAGAAATGTTCTGAATGTGGTGGTAAAGGCCGTGTGCGTAAAACTAAGGATGTTGAGGTTACAATTCCAGCAGGTATTTTAACAGGTATGACTCTTCGTATGGAGGGCTATGGCGAGGCTGGCTTTAATGGTGGACCTAGTGGAGATTTATATATATCATTTGTATGCGGTGAACACTCTAACTTCAAGCGTGATGGTCAAGATATTATCTTAACTATTCCTTTAAGCTTCTGTCAAGCTGCATTAGGTGATACAATTGAGGTTCCAACAATTGATGGTAATGTATCAGTTAAGATTCCAGCAGGTACTCAATCAGGTACTAAGCTACGTCTTCGTGGTAGAGGTACTAAGGATCCTAAGGGTGGTTCATCTAGAGGTGATCAATATATTATTTGTAATGTTGTTGTTCCTACATCACTTTCAAGTGAGGAAAGAAAAATCATTGAACAACTTCAGACTGTTGAGAAACAAGAGAAAAAATCTCCTTGGGAAAAGTTTAAAAATTTATTTAAATAGCAAAAATATGTCTTCTTTATATAGAGTAAAGAAGACTTTTTTATTGAAAAAAGCATTATTTATTGATATAATCAATACAGTATTATTTTAGGAGGCATTATTATGGAACAAAATAATTTTGAAGAATTAGAAGCAGTAGAGGTAGAAGAAACTGTTGTTTTGGAACCACAATTAAAGGAATATGAAAAATTATTAATTGCTGAGGCTAACCGTGAGGATTATGAAAAGGCAGTTAATTTAGTTAAATTTGGTTGCTTTCAGCAAAAGCAATTACAAGAGGTTGATTTCTCTGTGTTAGAGAAAATCCCTGCAGAAAAGAAATTTAAGGGCTTATATTCTTTATATAGAAACCTAGAGACAATGGAAATGGTATTCGTTTGTCCGCTTGTTGAAAATAATAAGGGTGATGTTGAGGAAAATAAGGAAATGAAACCATATGCATATGATTGCTTAATTATTGAAGCAGTAGATAAAGAAACATATCAAATGGTATGTAAGGCTGCAAAGAATAACATTAATAACATTACAAAATTCTTATATGTGACAAGCTTTGCTATGTATTGCGTATTATTAGCTATTACATGCTATACATTTATATTTAATTTAATTTCTTACTATGCTCAAGGCTTAACAACTGCATTAGCATTAGCGTTATTCTATTCAGCTACATTCATTTCTGCAGCAGTTATTTCCTTACCACTATTAGTATTACTTCGTATTAAATATAAGAAATATAAGGAACAATAATTATGCAAAAATACTTCATTAAGGAAAGTGATTTAGCTAACAACATCATTACTGGTGATGACGTATTTCATATCAAAACTGTTACAAGAAGCAGAGTCGGCGATGAGGTTCTTGTAAGTGATGAGAAGAAAACATATTTAGTTAAAATTACTAATATTACAAATAATGAGGTATCCTTTGAAATTATAAATGAACAAATCGGCAATACAGAATTGCCGGTTTTTGTATCTATTTTCCAAGGATATCCTAAGGGAGATAAAATAGAAGATATCATTAAGCACGGAACAGAGCTTGGTGCCTATGAATTTGTTCCGACATTAATGAAGCGTAGCGTATTTAAGCTAGATCCTAAGAAGAAGGACAGCAAGCTTATTAGATTCAATAGGATTGCTAAGGAGGCTGCTGAGCAATCATTTAGAGCCTATATTCCTAGGGTTGTTGACATTAAAAGCCTAAAGGAAATAGACTTTAGCACATTTGATGTTAAAATATTATGCTACGAGGAAAGTGCTAAAAATGGTGAATTAGTTAATTTTAAAGGATTAATTAAGAATTTAAAGCCTGAAAACAAGGTTGCTATAGTTATAGGACCTGAGGGTGGAATTGATGATAATGAATTAAATTATTTATTATCAAAGGGCTTTATACCATGTGCACTAGGACCAAGAATTTTAAGAACTGAAACTGCAGTATTCTATGCGCTTTCAGCTATAAGCTATGAAATGGAGTTAAAATAATGAAAAAAATCGGCTTTATAACATTAGGATGTAAGGTTAATATTTATGAGTCTAATGCGCTAAAAAATGAGCTAGAGGCTGCAGGATTTTCTGTAGGTGAGGCTACAGAGGATTGTGATGCTTATGTTATTAATACATGCTCTGTAACTAATATGGCTGATGCAAAAAGTAGAAGAACTATTAGGAAATGCATTAAGATGAATCCTAATGCGTTAGTATGTGCTATGGGCTGCTATACACAAACTAATGAAGAAGCTAGGGGAATTCCAGGAGTAGATATTTTGATTGGAAATGGTAATAAAAAGACAGCTGTAGATGAAATAATTAAGGCTTTAAATCAAAATATTAAGCCTAAATATATAAATATTTTAGATATATTAGATCATCATGAATATGAGCCATTAGGTATTACAAGCTATGACCATACAAGAGCGTTTGTTAAAATAGAGGATGGATGTGAAAATTTTTGTGCCTACTGTATTATTCCTTATGCTCGTGGACCAGTTAGATGTAAAAAACAGGATGAGGTTATTGAAGAACTAGTAAGAATTACTAATAACGGTTATCTTGAGGTTGTATTAGCTGGTATTCATACAGGTAAATATTATGATAATGGTTTAAATTTATCTGGACTTGTTAAAAGAATAATTAATGAGGTTCCTAAGCTTAAAAGATTAAGATTATCATCTATTGAGATTAATGAGGTGGATGATGAATTTATTAATCTTATGAAGGAAAATAATGTTATTGCTAATCACCTTCATTTACCACTTCAGGCTGGTAGTGATTTAATCTTGAATAAAATGGAAAGAAAATATGATCTACAATTTTTTATTGATAAGGTGAATAAAATAAGAGAGGTTAGACCTGATATATCAATAACTACTGATATTATTGTAGGTTTCCCTTATGAAACAGAAAAGGAATTTTTAGAAACATATGAATTTTCAAAATTTATAAAATTCTCAAAAATCCATGTTTTCCCATATTCAATGAGAAAGGGAACTAAGGCAACATTAATGCCACAGGTTCAGGACTCAGTTAAGAAGGAAAGAGCCTCAAGGCTATTAAGGCTATCTAAGGAGCTAGAGCTTGAATATGCTAAGGGATTTATTGATAGCGAGCTAGATATTATAGTTGAACAAAAATATAATAATAGCTACGCTATAGGCCATACATCTAATTATTTACAGGTTTTAGTACCATATGACGAAAAAATTATTACTAAGCAGGTAAATGTTAAAATTATTCGACAAGAAAATGATAAATTATTTGGAATAATTGTTGAAAATGAATAATTTTTAAAAAAATACTTTACAATATAAGTTTTCTTTGCTATAATAACTAACGGAATTCGTCCTTGGAAGGAGGGTTAGTTATGCCAAAAATTGTTGTACGTGAAAAAGAAAGTATCGAGGACGCATTACGTAGATTTAAGCGTGATGTTTCAAGATCAGGTAACCTTCAAGAGGCGAAGAAGCGTCAATATTATTTAAAGCCTAGTGATGTACGTAAGCAAAAGCGTCAAGAAGCTAGAAAGAAATTTAAGTAATATCTAAAATTTAAAAGATAAAGGGAGATTTATTCTCCCTTATTTTGTTACTAGGAGGAAAAATATATGAAAATTTATATGATGGGTGACTCTACTATGAAATTTAATAATTATTTTTCATATCCGCAAACAGGTTGGGGTCAGGTGTTACATATATTTGCTAAAAATCATGTATTAATTGAGGATCATGCAGAAAATGGTAGAAGCACTAAAAGCTTTATTGATGAGGGTAGATTTGATGTAATTTTAAATAAATTAAATAAAGGGGATTATGTTATTTGCCAATTTGGTCATAATGATGAGAAAAAACAGGATCCTAATAGATATACTGAACCTTTTGGTAGCTATCAGGATAATCTAGCTTATTTTGCTAAAAAGGCTTTAGAGCGTGGTGCTAATATAGTATATGCTACACCAATTACAAGACATAAATTTGAAAATGGTGTATGTGTTAATACTCATGGTGATTATCCTAAGGCTATGCTTGAATACTGTAAGAATAATGGCTTTACATGTATTGATATGAATCAATTATCTATTGATTTATATAATAAGCTAGGTGAAGAGGCTACAAAGAGGTTTCATATGATTTTTAAGCCAAATAGATACACTAATTACCTTGAGGGTAAGGATGATCATTCTCATTTAGTTTATGAGGGTGCAATTATGATTGCCGAACTATTTGTAAGAGAAATATTAAAATCAGATAATAAAATCAAGGAATGTTTCATAGATTTAAATAATGCTGACCCAATTGATTGGGCAATGCTAATAGATTAATAGGTACCATATGGTACTTTTTTCTTTACTAAATAATAATTTAGTAATATAATATGTGTGCTTATGGGACCTATATGGCCTAAAAAGAAAGGAAAAGTATATGAATAACAAATTACAAATTAAAAGATTGGTAGGTATTTCCACATTATGCGCTATCGCATTTGTCCTTCAATATTGGATTTCAGGAATGCTACCTAAATTACCACTTGGTGGTGGTACAGCTATTAATTTAGCACTTATTCCAGTTGTAGTGGGAGCTATTTTATATGGCCCTAAGGGTGGATTAACAGTTGGATTATTCCTTGGTGGAGTAACTCTTTTACCAGGACAAGGTGCTGAAGGATTTTATGTAAGCTGGTACATGACATTACTAGCGATTGTTTTATGCCTAGCAAAGACAGGGGTCGCAGGATTAGTTGCTGGACTAGTATTTAAATTATTAAGTAAGAAGAAATTTACTGTAGGTGTTTTATCTGCAGGATTAGTTACTCCTGTTGTTAATACTGGAATATTTATACTTTTATACGGAGTATTAATTCAAATTATGACAGGTACAGCTTATGGTGTAACATTTGTTGCTGTATTAGGTGCAGTAGCTTGGGCATTTATAATTGAGGTAATTATTAATATTTTAATGGGACCTGGTATTTGCTCATTAATTAAGGTTTTAACAAAAAATTATAATTTAGGATTTACAAATGATTTTTCAAATATTCATGAGGAATTAGAAGAGGATATTGATTATGATTCTATTGGTTGATATAGGAAATTCTAATGTTGTTTTTGCTTTCGCAGAGAATGATAAGATAGTAAAAACATTTAGATTTAAATCATTTCAGGATAAAACAAGTGATGAATATTATATTTTAATTAAATCAATGATTGATTTATGTCCTGTTGAGGATGTAATAATTTCATCAGTAGTACCTATTATTACTAGCGCATTAAAGAAAATGTTTAAAAAGCATTATAATATAGAAACTAAAATATTAGGCCCTGGTATTAAAACAGGTATTCAGCTTAAGGTTGATGATCCAAAGACTGTTGGTGCTGACCTTATTTGTGATTGTGCTGGTGCTATGAAGCATTCAAATGAGGCAATTATTGTTGATTTAGGTACTGCCACAAAATACATTCATGTAAAAAATAATGTATTTTTAGGCTGCAGCATTGCCCCAGGCGTTGCTATCAGCATGAAGGCATTAGTTAATAATGCAGCCTTATTACCTAATATTGAGCTAGTTAGCCCAAAAAAGGTTATTTCTACTAATACTATAGCTTGTATGCAATCAGGTGTTATTTTCGGTGCTGCAAGTCAGGTTGATGGTATGATTTCAAGAATTAAAAAGGAATTAAATAATCCTAATATTACTGTTGTGGCAACTGGTGGATTATCAAGTATTATTGTACCCTTATGTGAAAATGAAATCATTTTAGATGAGCATTTGACATTAAACGGATTATTAGAAATATATAATAAGAATATTTAATAGGAGTTAAAAATGGAACCTAAATATATTTTATTAATAGTAATATCTAGTGTTATTGTATTTATAATTTTAGCTCTATTAATAATGGGTTTATTAATACATCATAAAATATTTGCTGCTAGATTTACACCAGATCCTCTTATCCCAGTTTATAATCCGAGCTCATTAGGACTAAGCCTAGAGCCTGTTGAATTTGATTGTGATGGATATAAGCTTAGAGGTAATATCTATACAAAGGGAGAATACAATAAGGATGTAATAGTTGTCTTTTGTCATGGTATGTGGTCTAGAATTGATTCATACAACCAAGAAATTGGATATTTATGTGATAATGGATATCAGGTATTAGGATTTAATTATATTGGTACTGATACATCAGAGGGTAAAAATACTAGAGGCTTTGGTAATAGCGTTAAATGCGCAGATTACGCTATTAGATATATTAAATCACATGCTGAATATAAAAATAGAAAAATCTATGTTATGGGTCATTCATGGGGTGGATTTGCTACATGTAATGTAATACATTATCATAAGGATATTAAAAAGATAGTAGCCCTAGCTCCATTTGTTAGCGTAGGTAGGATTGTTGGTCAATCTGTACCTAAAGGCTTCAAAATAATTATTCCATTTGTTGTATTAGCTGACTATATTAAAAATGGATCATATTCATTTAGAAGCTCAATTAAAAGCTTAAAATCATTTAAGGGTGATGCGTTAATATTACATTCAAAAAATGATTTTATGGTTAAGTATGAGGAGCATACTGTTCCTTTAATGGAGGAATGTAAAAATGCTAAATTCCTAATATCAGAGAGTAAATATCATAACCCGGATTATTCTGATGACGCGTTAAAAATTATGGTTAGCTTTTATAAGGAAATTAAGGGTAAAACAGCTGAAGAGGCTAATGAAATAAAGAAAAGAACTGATTTTATTGCGATGGGTAAATTAGACGATGAGGTAATGAATAATATTGTTTCATTCTTAAATGAATAAATTAACCTGGGAATGCCTAGCATTCCCTTTATTTTATGATATAATGATTAAAATAGCTTAAGGAGGTTATTATATGAACGAGGTATTAAGGACATTAGATTTAAGAAGAAGCACAAGAAAATATTTAGATAAGGAAATATCAAATAGCGATAAGCAAGCCATTTTAGAAGCTATAATTAACGCTCCTACAGCCGGGAATATGGTTTTATATAATATTATTGATGTTACAGATGAGGTTAAAAAGGAAAAGCTTAGCGTATTATGTGATGATCAGCCATTTATAAAGAATGCCTCAATGGTACTAATGTTTGTTAGTGGAGCATATAGATGGTATAAGGCTTATAATGAAATAAATAATACTGATTTGAAGCCTACTTTAGCAGATTATTATTTGGCTATGGCAGATGCCCATATTGCTGCTCAAAATGGCGTTATTGCGGCTGAAAGCTTAAATATTGGTTCCTGCTATATCGGTGATATAGTTGAAAATTATGAGGAAATTAAGGAGATATTTAATCTTCCTAAATATGTAAATCCGTTATGCCTATTGGTATTGGGATATAAGGAAAAGGAGACTGTATCTCAAAGACCATTGCGATTTAATGTAGCTGATATAGTATCTGAAAATGAATATATTGATAATTCATATGAGGCCTTTGTAAATAAATTTAGTTATTTAAATGATTTAGATACACAAAAGAAAAAGGCAGATACTATTATTAATGGTACATTTAGAAGAAAACAAAATGCTGAATTCTTTAAGGAAATGAATAGAAGCCTAAAGCTAATGATTGATGAATACATAAATGAATAATATAAGCACCCTGGGGTGCTTTTTCTTTTTTTAATTTATGTATAAAAATGTAAAAATGTATGATAAAATATATTAAATAGACCTTTTAAATTAATCTTTTGGTGGTGGTATCATGAATAGCATTAATGAAAAAAAGTTAATAGTTTTACAAATGCTTAAGGATGATACTATCCTAATAGAGGATGATTTATTTTATGAGCTAGCCTATGCGGAAAGAGAAAGCTTTTTTACAAATAAGGAATTATCTATAGCTAAATGGCATTATAATATTTCTAAATTATATTTTATTTATGATAATAAAAATGCGATTAAGCATTTAAATATTGCCTTAGAAATATATAAAAGAAATAGAAAGCTTTATATGGTTGATAAAATATGGCTATTATATTATTTAATAAATTATAATAGTATTTCTAAATTTAAGACAACTGACGCAATAAAGAACGCATTAATTGAATATCAAAAGATTAAGACAGAGCTTACAAGAAGGGAATATGTTAATTACGCATTAATTAATGAAGCATTGCCAGTATTAACATCATATTTAAAGGATAATATAGATGCGTTAGAGCTATTTTATTTAGGTGTTGTTAATCATCTTATAGAGGAATTTAATAAGGAAGCTAATGAAATAGTTACTAATATATTAAGAAATGATGATTTACTGCTTGTTAAGAGGGTATTAGAATATAAAATTAAATATTATATAGATAAGAATATACATTATAGTGATAAGCCATTTGATATAAAATGCTTAGAAAATTGTACTATCCTATCTAATTCGTTAAAGGGCTATATTGAGCTAGAATGCTTAGATAAGCTAATAATAAATCAATATAATAATCAAAAATATATTAGCGTATTTGAAAATTCTAAAAAGCTAATATTCCATCCAACAGTTAATCTTAATTCTAATGAATATTTAAACTCTATTATATTGTTTACCAGAGTTATAGATAAGGTTATTTTAACAAAGGATAATTTAATTGAAGAAATTAATCAGGCTCTAGAAAAGAATTATAATGATGCTGCTGCGGCAATTTTATTAGCTAAAAAGCTAGATATATATTATGAATACTTCAATTCTCATGATAAGGACGATATTGCTAATGCGCTTCAAATGTATTCTGGAATAATTAGTGAGCTACCAGATGATAAGCTATTAATTGAAAATATAGAAACAAATTATATGATTTTATATTTTAAATATAATATATTATTTAATAAGCATGATGAGGCTATTAAGCAATTTTGTAGATATTATTCATATTTATCTAAGG
>JAZQVB010000231.1:0-2032 GCA_045631605.1 Anaeroplasma sp. | reverse complement strand
CGAAGTAATTGAATTAAAAAGAATCCGTATAGGACAATATCAATTAGGTGATTTAAAGCCTAATGATTTAATAGAATTTACTATAGAAAAATAATAGCCAAGCTGTAGCTAAACTACAATTTGGCTATTTTTATTACTTTTTATTTTACTATCCTCAATAGGAATAATAGGACCAAGCAGGCCTCCACGATATACCCATTATTGAAATATAAATCATTGTTCAATTGAGAATCGTTGCAATATTTCAACGATTCTGCAACGATTTTTTTTATATATAATGTTGCTCTTGCTTGACCAATCTTTTCGATAATACCTTCTTTTCGTTTGATGATAAATTATTTTGATCAATAATAGGCAATGTGACAGATATAGCTCCACTTGTCACTTCATAAATAGTTTTAACTAAGGCGTTTTTTAACGACTCTTTTATATATTTCATATTTAAGTTAAAAAAGCCTACAGGCTTATGTTTACAACATATCTTGTAGGCTTTATATATTTAATTATATTTTTATATTTACCAAATTCCTTATATAATTCTAAATCATTATCTAACTTCATTAGTCTAAGTGGTACGATTTCTATTTATTTAATAATTTATAATTGAAGCCTTTATCTGAGGCTTTTTCATAATATTCATTAGCGTTTGGAATATCATTTAATAGATATTCATAGATTAGGGCAATTAGATATTCAAATTCTCCATGCCATTGGTCAAATGTATATCCATCATTAATTGCTTCCTTATAGGTATTTATCATACCTTCATTAAGTGGAATTAATAGTAGACCTAGTGTTGATCTTTCAGTTACTATTTTACCTAAGGATTCAACATTTTTATTTTTATAAAAATATATTTCATCTCCTACTACAAGCTCCTCTTGTGTGTTTAAAACCTGAGCTATGCCACCTTTTATTGTTATTTTTTCAAATTTAGATATAGGATGACCCAAATCTAAAAATGAATATTCTCCATCCTGAAGCTTTAAATATGCTAGGCTGCTTCTTCTGATGCCTAGGCATTCAGAAACACATTTTAATCTTATAATATACATATTATCTTCTCTTTTCTATTTCATTTAATGCATAATTAAATGCGTATCTCCACGCTATTTCATTATGATCTGATTTTTTATTAATATATGATATGAATTTGTCCTTATCATATCCAAGTGCTATCATATCATCTATTAAGGTCATATTAGATAAATATATCCATTTTTCTAATTGTCCTTTTGCTCCTGTATAATAAAAGTAAATTGGCAAATTAGAATTATAATCTATCTTATTATGAAATATATCTAAATCATCCTTTATAAAGAAGCCTTGACAAGGAGAAAGAGATAATACAAATTTAAATATATTATGACACTTCATACCTATATAGTGTGCTGCAATACCACCTGCAGATGAGCCACATACACCTATATTATCATTTATATTGTATTTAGATTTGATAAAATCTAATACTGTTGTCATAATAAATTCAGTCGTTTTTTCAAGTAGACCATTGTCTACAGCGTCCTGTAGTAATGGCTTTGCCTCTTCGCGCAGCTTACCTAAAGCTTTAGAAGGTAGTAGCTCATATATACGCTCTACTCCTGTTGTTTCAATTCCTACGGCAATGTATTCCTTATTGTATAACTTTTTAATATTTGATAATGTAACATCAGCTTGCCATCCACCATATGGATCGTTCTTTTTAGTGTATCTACCGACATTTGGAATTGAAAACATATTTTGTCCATCTAATAATAATATTAATCCGTATTCCTTTTCATTAGAATAATCATTAGGTAGTAAAACATTTATTGTTTTTTGTTTTGTTAGTGGTAAATTTGATATATCCTTAAGCTTATATGTTTCAATATAGCCATAATTCTCTTGATTATCTAATAATACATCGTATCTATTAGTTTTCTTATTGTATCTTAATATTAATTTATATATTGCCTCTGATAAAATAATTTTATCAGTTTTTATTTTATTGTTTGTAAAATAAATAAAGCCTATTTTGTTTAAATCAATATCT
>JAZQVB010000230.1:0-16992 GCA_045631605.1 Anaeroplasma sp. | reverse complement strand
TAGCTTCTTTGCTGCAGCGGCAGGACCATCATGCTCCATACCAACAACTGCTAGCTTTGTATGTAATTGACCAACTGGAATATTCATTTCGAATAATTCAGCAAAATACTTGTCAATGATTACTCTTGTTTGTTCTTCTCTTTGAACAGGTCCAAATGGGTTTGCAAAGAATGATTCAACTAAACCAATTTCTTGTGTAGTTCCCTTAGCCTTGCGAGCACCACGAATAAATACATTCTTAGCCTCTTCAACGTTATTGAAGAATGAAACCTCTGATTCACATTCCTCATCGTAATTATTAGCATATAATACCATATCAACCTCATAGCCCTTCATAATTTGAGGGTATGTAGCTACCGGAATAACTAAGCGTGAATTAATTTTATCTGGGTTCATAAATATTGCTCTATCCATTTCGTTATATGCATATCCTGAAGCCATATCGTCTAATCTTACGAATGCACCAATTTCTGTACCATACGCTAGCATCTTACCATTAACAAGCTTAAATGTACCCATATCGTCAAAAATTGTAAGCTGAGAAGAAATGTTATCTCCTGCATATGTAGATAATGCCTCAAGTGATTCGCTCTTACCAGCACCACTATCACCAATGATTACAATGTTCTTCTTCACACCATTCTTCATAGTGATGTGAACACATGCGCCATGAAGTGGTAAATATCCTTGCTCAATCATCTTAACATTATATAAAGTTAATAGCATTTTCTTCATATATCCGAAATAGTCAATTGATGGATTATGTGGTGCAACACCTACATAAATATCATTCTTCTTATCGTGATAGAATACTGAATCCCCTTCAATTGGAGCACCAAATACATAAATACAATCTGGCTTCATACCCTTACAAGATGTTAAAGGTACGAATTCAAATAGATTACATAATGTAATACCATGAGCCATATAATCTCTATGGAAATATACATATGTTAATGCTGAACCAACCTTAGCTGGATAGCAATAATATTCAGAAGCCTTAAATTTATCCTTGAATAAATTAATTGGGTTTTCAAACACCTCTTGATAAGTACCAGTTCTCTTATTCTTTTCAGAATATGAAATGAATGGTGGACGAATCAGGATTTGCTCAATAGCTTCACTCTTTGATAGGAATGCATATTCACTATCTGGCTTCATCCATGCATGCTTATTAATTAATAATGCTGCATTAATACCAGCTGGTAATTGACGATAAATAGGGAACTTAGATCCATATAGCTTTTCACTAATTCCGCGATAAGTTTTTAAAACAACACTATTAAATTCACTTTGAGCTGAAATGAATGTAGATGATTCTACACCATCAATTGAAGCCTTTGAGAAGATTACAGCATAACGCTCTAAGCGTCTCCAATAATCATAGAAATCCTCAACTAATGTATAAATTTCCTCAGTATAATCTAACGCATTATTATAAAAAGGTGACATAGTTCTAATTTCCTCAAGCTCAAAGCTTAATAAAAGCTTAAAGAATTTAATATAGTCAGTATCAGGCTTAGCAAATAGCTTTAAAGCCTTTAATGAATCTCTTTTTTCTGATTTCTTAATGCTTGATATAAACTTCTTCCATACCTCTTTGAAGCATGCAGAGTTTAAAACCTCATTAGGTGTTTTACAAAATATTTCTGAAAAGTTAATAACAACCTGTCTTTGCCCTGTAACAAATTCCATTTTTAAATCTCTCCTTATTTAGAATTAGAATAATCCTACGGTCTTTCCATCAACTATATCCATCTTATTAGCAGCTGGCTCGCTTGGTAAGCCTGGCATTCTCATAATATCACCAGTTAACGCAACGATAAATCCAGCTCCAATTGATGGCAATAATTCTCTTATTGTCATTGTAAATCCTTCAGGTCTTCCTAATAGCTTAGGATTATCTGAGAATGAATATTGTGTTTTAGCCATACAAATAGGTAATTTATCCCAACCATTTTTCTTAAATTGAGACATTTGTGTTTTAGCTTGTGATGAGAATTCAACTGATGAAGCACCATAAATAGTTTTACAAATAGTTGTAATCTTATTCTTAATAGTATCATTAACATCATATAATGTTTCAAATGTATCATATCCATCAGCAGTATTAATCTTATTAATTACCTTATTAGCTAGATCTAAACCACCTTCGCCACCCTTTGTGAATACCTCAGAAAGAGCAACATCATGACCGTTAGCTAAAGCCCAATTTTCAAGAGCCTTAATTTCAGCCTCTGTATCTGTATAGAATCTATTAATAGCAACAACGTATGGTAAATTATATTTCTTAACATTTTCGATATGCTTTTCTAAATTACACATACCAGCCATTAAAGCTTCTACGTTTTCTCCCTTTAAATCTTCCTTTAATACACCACCATGCATTTTTAAAGCTCTAATAGTAGCTACTATAACAATGCATGAAGGCTTAATTCCTGTTTGTCTACATTTAATATCGAAGAATTTTTCAGCACCTAGGTCAGCACCGAATCCAGCCTCAGTTACAACATATGGTGCAAGCTTCATTGCAGTTTTAGTTGCTAAAACTGAATTACAGCCATGCGCTATATTAGCAAATGGTCCACCATGTATAAATGCAGGATTATGCTCTAATGTTTGAACTAAATTAGGCTTTAAAGCATCCTTCATAATTAATGCAACTGCACCTGTAGCCTTTAAATCAGCAACAGTAACAGGCTTTTTATTATAATTGTATGCAACTACGATTCTACCAACTCTTTCCTTAAAATCCTCTAAAGATGTTGATAAGCACATAACTGCCATAATTTCAGATGCAACAGTAATATCAAAATGATCCTCACGAGGAACACCATTACTGCTTCCACCTAAGCCTACAATTACATTTCTTAATGCTCTATCATTCATATCTAAGCATCTATGCCATACAATTCTAGTTGGATCAATACCTAAAGTATTACCTTGATGTAAATGATTATCAATCATTGCAGCTATAGCATTATTAGCTGTAGTAATAGCATGTAAATCACCAGTGAAATGTAAATTTATATCCTCCATAGGAATAACCTGTGCATAACCACCACCAGCGGCTCCACCCTTTACACCCATAACAGGACCAAAGCTTGGCTCACGTAGTGCAACCATTGTTTTATAGTTAAGCTTATTTAACGCATCACATAATCCGATAGTTGTTGTGCTCTTACCCTCTCCTGCAGGTGTTGGAGAAATAGCAGTAACTAAAATCACCTTGCCATTTTCTTCGCCACTAATTGTTGTAGGATCTATTTTAGCCTTATATTTACCATATAATTCTAAATCGTCCTCGTTTATATTTAACGCCTTTGCAATTTCAACAACTGGCTTAATTTTTGCCTGTTGAGCAATCTCTAAATCTGTTAGCATCAAAATCATTCCTTCCTTATCTATTTTTAAGTTATAAATCATAATACCATAAAAAACAGCTTTTATAAACTTATATATATTTTATATATATATGAAAGCGTTTTAAATTATTTAATAATTACTTGTTTTTCCTCGAAATTAACTATAACAGTCTCTTCTTTGCTTGTAGGAATACTCTTTCCTACAACATCAGCTCTAATAGGAAGCTCTCTATGCCCTCTATCAACGAAAATAGCAAGCATAATTCTAGCAGGTCTACCCATATCCATAATAGCGTCCATTGCCGCTCTTACAGATCTACCAGTATATAATACATCATCAACTAATATAACAGCATTATTGTTAACATTTGTATTGAATACTGTTTTAACGCCCTCTTCTTTTTTATGATCATCTCTATGAGCATTAATATTAATTGCCTCTACAGGAACCGTTATACCTTCAAATTGATTAATTAGCTTTTGTATCTCTTTTGCGATAGGTGTACCTTTTTTTTCAAGACCAACTAAGACAAGCTTATTTAAATCATCATTCTTTTCTATAATTTCGTGAGTCATTCTTTTAAGGGTTCTATTAAATTGTTCTTTATCAATTATTGTCTTCATTTTAACTCCTTAAAGTATAATAAGGAAGCAAAATGCTTCCTTATAATTTTAATTATTCTTCCACTTCTTCAGGTAAGTTTGCGTTGTGATGAATTTCATTTACGTCATCACATTCCTTTAATTGATTTAATAATCTTTCAAACTTAGCTAAATGATCTTCATCTAAATCAACATAAGTTGATGGGATTAAATCAACTGAGCAAGTTTCGAATTCTAATTCAGGATTTACGGCAAGAAGTGCATTCTTAATTGCTTCAAAATCACTTGGAGCTGCAGTAATATTTACATAGCCATCTTCATCAGTTGTAATTTCTTCGCAATCTGCATCACCCATCATTAAAGCTTCCATAGCTTCATCCTCTGTCATACCTTCGAAAGTAAATACAGCCTTACGATTAAATAAATAACCAACTGCAGTACCAATAGTACCACCTGTCTTATTAAATGCAGTACGCACCTCAGTGAATGTACGATTGTCATTATCTGTTAAGCATTCAACAATCATCGCAACATTTCCTGGTCCATAGCCTTCATAAATCTTTTCCTTAGTAGCACCAGATTGAACACCTTGTGCCTTAGCGATTGCTCTTTTAATAACGTCTGCAGGACATTGATCCTTCTTAGCACGTTCGATTGTACGCTTTAATCCTTGATTCATTTCTGGATCAGGAACACCAGCCTTTGCAGCTTGGAAAATTTCCTTACCCCATTTTGCATATTTAGATGATTTCATCGCAGCAGTTTTTGCCATAGATGCTGCACGAACCTCATGAGCTCTACCCATAATTTACACGACCCTTCGTTTAATTTAAAATTTACTTTATTATTATATTAAAAAATAGGCCTTGTTTCAACATTTTTTACAAAATAATTATTTTTACTAACTAGAAAAAACATAAAAACAATTATATAATATTAATAATATTTAGCTTAGGAGTGATAAACTGTTTCTAGAAACAGTTTTAGAGGGTATGAAATTCGTTAGAATGCTACTATCTACTATATTCTTTTGTGGTGCATATAGCTTAGTTGTATACTCAATATATAAATTAATATACGAATTATCAGGAAGCATGAAGGTGCAATGTATTATATCGGTACTATTCTTGATTTTCTCGATAATTATGATAACATCTGAATTCAAATTGGTAAGTGTTGCCCCTACAAACGAAGGCAATTGGTTTCCGTATGTAGGTGTTCCTCTTCTAGTATTTAGTGCAGCACTATCCTGCTTATTTAAAGAAGGTAATTACTTTGATGGACTAAAATTTAATTTTACAGTTTCATTTGTTGTTGGAATAGTAATGTGGATTATATATATCAATATTGATAGCATTTGGCCTACAATAGTGTTATTAGTAATATCTACTATAGGTCTTGTCCTAGCTTGGCTTTTTGATAGCTCATATTAAAAGTAAAAGACTATAAATCTTAGTTTCATAAACGAAATTTAAGCTTTATAGTCTTTTTTTATTTTTTAACTTTTTTTAACTTAGTTTGTAAAGTTAAAAAGTTAAGATCGATAATTCTTTATTCATTAAATACATTTCCTACTATATTATAGATATTTTTTATTAGTATTTTATGCTTAGTATTAAGCACGATACAATTTTTCTCAACATCTATTCTTCTAATTACGCCACAAATAGTTTGATATGATCCACCTATTTTCTTTTTATCAGGTACAAAATAAACTATATTAACCTCAATTTTAGAGCCTTTATTTTCAATTAAATAGTTTATTTTATCATTAATTAAGGCCATTTCATCCTCTGTTAGCTCTATTCTTTTATCCACAGCTCTTCCAGCCTCGTTAATAGCTTCTCCAAAGCCTGTTAGGGCTGCAAAAGGAGCAAATTGAGCACTTCTATTAGCCATAGGCATTCTTGTATGGTATTTAGGATCAAAGTACTTTAAATCGATAATATTTTTATATTTATCAATCATTTCTTATGACCTCCTATTTGATTATTACGATTAATAGTGGTTGCACCATCATCTAAATTAAGAGCCTTTAAAACTGAGTTTTTACCATATTTATCCTTGATTCCCAAAATAGCCTTTTGAAGCTTTTTTTCCTTTTCCTTATCCTTTTCATTAGCCTCCTCTTGTTTTACATGCTCATCATAATCCTCGAATAGATTAAGCTGATAATATCCACCCATATCATTTATAGATGATTCAGGTACTAAATTATAAACACTTATATTTATTCTTCTTATCATAAGATTTGGATTAGCTATCATATCATATAATTCTGTAACAGCATTCATTAAAATCCTTGTTGATGATGTATATTCAACATTAATAGAGGCATGAGAGCCCTTAGGTATATTTCTTCCTAAATAGTCCTTAGCTATTTCTCCAGTATAATTGTTATTTAGGCTTTCAATATCATAGCCTATTGATAAGCTAATCTGATTAGCTAATAATGATTTCTTAACTAAATCTAGGCTTAATAGCTCCATCATTTCCTTAACTACAACTCTAGCTTTAGTAAAGTCATAGCCACAGCTAAGAACCTGACCAGATGATATGCTTGTTGATTTAGGTGTATACATTTTTATATCAGCTATCGTTGTGCTTTCATATCCCCATGCATGATCAATTAAAAGCTCTGCGTTAACACCAAATTCCTTATATAATAAATTCTCATTATATATATTGCTTATATCCCCTACTGATGTTAAGGCAATATCTCCCATTGTATATATCCCATATTTTTCTAATCTTCTTTGAGTACCAGCTCCAACCCTCCAGAAGTCTGTAAGCGGTCTATGACACCATAGCTTATGCCTATACGACATTTCATCTAGCTCAGCCACCCTACAGCCATTTTCATCTGGAGCCATTTTTTTAGCAACGATATCCATCGCAACCTTAGCTAGATATAAATTACTTCCGACTCCTGCCGTAGCTGTAATACCGGTTTCCTTTAACACATCAGCTACTATTTTTCTCGCGAAATCCACTGCAGTAATATTTAAGCTATTTAAATATGATGTGACATCCATAAAGACCTCATCAATTGAATAAACATGAATATCCTCAGCAGCAACATGCTTGAGATATATTTTATAAATAGCACTGCTTACCTCTATATATTTACCCATTTGAGGTGTAGCTACAATATAGGATACCGCATATTCAGGATGATTCGAAAGCTCTATTGAATCAAATGATTCACCATAAAATCTATGATATGGAGCATTCTTTTGTCTTTCTCGATTAATCTTCTTTACACCCTCAACAACCTCAAATAATCTTGGTCTAGATGATATTCCTAAGGCCTTTAATGATGGAGAGACTGCTAAGCATATTGTTTTTTCAGTTCGTTCATTATCAGCTACTACTAAATTAGTTTTTAAAGGATCCAGACCTCTAAAGACACATTCTGCTGAGGCATAAAAAGATTTTAAATCTATACATATATATTTTCTATCCATAATTACCTCCATTTTTTATTATGTCTTTATTTTAATTTCTAATTAGACAAAATTAATGTCTAATAATAATTTTCAGAAAAAATAAGCGATTAGTTTTTTTTATATCCTAATCGCTTTAAACTTTATTATTCTTTTACCATGTATAAAATTCCAATTGTACCCTTACCGCAATGTGATGAAATAACACATCCAGCTACTGTACAAATGATATCAACACCTGGGAATTCAGCCTCTAATTTGGTCTTGATATAATCACAAGATTCATATGCTAAAGAGTGAGTAATAATGATATGATCTGTATCTAATCTATCCTTATCAGCAACAATTTGTTGAATCATAACATCTAAGGCTCTCTTCATCTTACCCATAGGCTTCTTAATTACAGATAGCTTTCCATCTCTAACTGCAATAATAGGCTTAATGCTTAATGCACTACCAACGATCATAGCAACACCACCGCATCTACCACCTTTGTGTAAATATTCCATCGTTTCAATTGCAAATTGAGATAATACAAGCTTTGCGTTCTTCTTCATATTTTCAGCAATTTCTGAAGCTGATAAGCCATTATCTCTATCCTTACAAGCCTTTAATAATAATAATGATGTACCAGTTGATAAATTCATTGAATCAACAATGAAAATTCTATCTTGATTTACTTCCTCTGCGGCCATAATTGCGTTTTGATAAGTACGGCTTAACTCCTTACCGATACCAGCATAAATGATATCATAGCCTTCATTAATATATTTTTCAAAAGTTTCAATTAATAAAGGAATTGATAATGCAGCTGTTTTCGGTAAATATCCTCTTTTTTCAACCTCTGGATATAATTCATTAACAGTAATGTCAATTCCATCTAAATATGAATCCTCACCAAATGTTACATATAAAGGTAATACTAATATATCTAATTTTTCGATAATTTCTTTCGTTAAATCGTTTGTAGAATCTGTTATAATTTTTACTTTATTCATTTTAAGCACCTCACATAAGTTAATTATATGTTATTATAAATATTTTTTCAACAAGTAAAATTTACTTTACAATCATAATACACTATATAATGTGAATAATATTAATAAGTATTTAGGAGGAAAGCTATGAATAAAATACCAAAAGCACCCATGATTGTGCTTCTAATAAGCCTGTTATCATGGGTACTAGTTATTATGTATTTAATTATCGAATTAGTATTATATCTCAACTGATGCCCTACCAGTAACAGATACAGATGATACAATGATTGTTGCTGCATTAATATTTATACCAATAAATACGAATGTTATTAGTACTATTAATGCTAGAATTAATCTTCTTAATCGCTTTATATAAGCAACTCTCCTTATAATATTTTATTAATAAAATTATCATTATTAAATAACTTTTCATATTGATCTTTATATTTCTTATTAATTATCCTCTTCGCATCATCAAACGATACATTTCTATCAGTATCATTGTGACAATCAGATGAGATAAAATCTACCATTTTATTTTTCAATAAATATTTAAGTGTTTTTTTATAAGATTTATGAATAAAAGATAATGAATTAATTTGTATTAATCCACCATTTTTCTTTATTTCATTTAAATCCTTGGAAGTTAGGTAATCATATCTTTCAATGTGAGCTACAATTGGAATATATCCATTAACCACTAAATCATATATTACCTCTGGTATATTAACTGATTTTTGCATCGAAAATTCAACCAATATATATTTAGAATTATTTAATGTTAATAATTCATTATTTTTTAAATCCTTAATCATATTTTCGTAATAATATATTTCGCTACCTAAATATAAATTAATATTTGCTTCCTTAAAGCTTAATTTTAAATTTTCAAAGGCTTTTTTAATACTATCAATATCTTTATTTAAGTAGTTCATATGAGGCGTACATATAACATTATTTATTCCTTCTTTTTTATATGTTTCAATCATACCTTTACTCATTGATATATCAATAGCTCCATCATCAATCCCTGGTATAAGATGTGCATGAATATCTAACATTTTATGATCACCTCCTATATTAAAACGAAAATACCCCAGGCCAAGCCTAGGGTATAATTTTAATTATTACCTTCGCTTTTAGAATAATAGTAATATTGTGTACTATTCTTTTCTAACTCAGCCTTAACAACATTAATACCTATAATATTTGCTTCAACTGCTTTTAAATTATTAATTGCTTCTTTGATATCCTTTTTATGTGCTTGATTCATTGAAACATTATATATTACACCATCAGCATATTTTGATACGATTTGAGCATCACTACATGCTAATACTGGTGGAGTATCAATTAGAACATAATCATATTCTTCTTTTAATTCTTCAATTAATTGCTTTAATTTAATAGATTCTAAAATTGCAACTGGATTTGTTACATTTTTACCAGTAGTAATTAGATCAACGCCACAATTTGCGTGCTTAATTACTTGCTCCTTAGGTAATGTACCATCTAGGAATTCAACAATACCATCTTCCTTAGAAAGCTTAAAGAACTTATGAAGTGTTGGTTTTCTCAAATCTAAATCTAAAACAATAACCTTTTTACCATTATTAACTATACAATTAGAGAAATTAGCAAAAGTTGTTGATTTTAATTCATCCATAACTGTCGATGTTCCCATAATAACCTTATATGGATTATCTATATTAGCATATTTAATATTACTTAAAAGCATATTATATGGCTCCATATTTCTAACATTAACATCTACTAGGTCAGTGAAATTTCCTTTTTTAGAAGCAAGTTTTTTATTATTTCTAAAAACCCCAATAATCCTTTCATTTAATACAACTTCAATTTCTTCTTTAGTCTTAAATTTATTTGACATAAATTCCTTAACAAATACTACTGCACATGCAAGTGCACATCCTGCCATAAATGCTACAATAACTAATAATTTTTTATTAGGTGAGCTATATGTACCACGAAGTGCAAAGCCTGATTGTTTCATGTATCCTACAGCAAAGAAAAATACGCCATCCTCTTTTGCTTCGCTACATACTTGCTCTGCAATTGAATTTGCAATTTCTTTAGCCTTTTCAGGATTAGTATTAACAACTGTAATTCTAATTAATGATGAATTTTCGGCATTACTTACTGATATAGAGCCTCTTAATTGTGAATATGTCATATTATATTCTTCGGCTACTGGCTCTAAAATAGATGTTTCTGATATCATATCAGCAACAGTTACAACATAACGAAGTGATGCAGTAATATCATAATCTCCAGTTGAAGATGTTGTTGTTGGAACTTGAACTACAACACTTGATGTTGATCTATAAACAGGTGTTGTAAACTTATAAGCATATACTCCACCCATCATTGTAATAGCAATAACTATTAAAACTATTAAAATTATATTTTTCTTAACTACTCTAATTATATCACTAAGGAAAATAGAGTCTTTTTTCTCGTTTTCTTGCATACTAAACCTCCTACAATGAACATTGTTTATATTTTATCACAATAAAATATATATTTCAAATTATTATTGTAGTTCACCCCATGAACCGCCGTCATCGTATGCTCCACCATTAGAAATATTTTCAGAACCTGTTGTTGAGTCAGATGGAACATCTGTTGGTGTTGAAGGCACTTCTGTTGGTTCTTCAGGTGTTGTTGGCTCAGTTCCTTCTGGTTCAGTTGGTGTTGTTGGCTCTGACTCTGTTGGAGTCGTAGGCTCTACTGTTGTAGTTGGTTCTACTGTAGTTGTTGGCTCTACTGTTGTAGTTGGTTCTACTGTAGTTGTTGGTTCTACTGTAGTTGTTGGAGCCCCTGTTGTTTGTGTAACCGTAGTTGTTGGCACCTCTGTTGTTTGTGTTGGCTTTGGATTACGTGTAGTACATGCACATAATATTACTGCCATAAAAATACCTAAAGGTAATAAATATTTTTTCATTTTGATTCTCCTTTTATATTATAGTTGAAATGTAGAGCACCCGCAGGCACTCTACAAATTTGTTAATTACCCGAAAATTCCTGGGAATAAATCTTCTATATCTGATGAATCTCCACCTTCAACAGAACCTTCACCTTGATTACTTAAAGCAATGATATCCTCAAGTTCAATTACTTCTTCAGTAACATTAGGCTTTTTATATTTTTTGTTGTCATTCTTTTTCATATTGTTTCACTCCTCGCTAGTAAGTAATTGTAATATCATAGAAATAATTTTGTCCAGCACATACTAAGTAAACTTTTGAATCTGAAGTAACTGTAATCTCATATGATGTGCCTGTAATTTCAGATGTTAAATCACTTGTAGAATCGATACCTACTTGATAATGTGTATAGTTGTTATATGAGCTAATTGTAATCTTAGCACCCTTTAGAACATTAATAACCATTGTTCCATATACTTGTGAATTATTACCACCGTTATCTTGAATCTTAGCACCACTACCAGACATAACAAGTTGGCCTGTACCTGTGTATGTGCTATAATTTCCGTTTGTACCAAATGAAATTGTTGTTGATTGAGAAATTACTGATGTATCAGTACCAGCCGCAACAACGTTAATAGTAAATGATGCTGATTTACCACTATATGTTACCTTAACAGTATATTGACCTGCCTTACTGAAATTAACACCTGATAAATCTACATTATATTGACTTGATGTTAAAGTTGTTGTTGTATTATTAGAATAAATTGCTTTAACTACAAGATTAGATGAATCGAATGAATCTCCAACCTCATAATTTGCTGTATATTTTTCAATCTTTAAACTGTCTAATGATACTGTAAGTGGATCAGCACTCGAATTAATTGTAATTGAGTATAAATAGAATGTTGAACCATTAGATTCGATAGTAACGCTAGTTGCGTTATCATAGTATACCTGAACAGTATCACCACCAGCTTCTGTACCATTAATTTTATAATGATAATAGCCTGGATATGATTCAACTGTTACTAATGTACCAGCAGTAACGCTAAATTCGATTTTAGCTCCTGATGTAACCATTAAATCATTTGAATCTCTATGTTGAATTTTACCACTAGATGCATTTAATGTAATATCACCAAGAGTTCCCTTTGAGCCTTGATATGATTCATAATTTCCACTATAAACTATGCCAGTAGCTGAAGTTCCACCATTCCAATAATAATATGTACTATTATCTTTTGCTTGTGTAGTTGATTTAGGGTTCCATGCTGTATTATAAGTAACCTTACCATTAGATGTACCGAAAATTACCGAATAGTTATAATATTTAGCTGCTTCAGATGATGATAACATCTTCATACCATTAACTGCTGAAGATATTGCACCTGATCCTGTATTTCCGTATTCATAGAATTTAATTGTAGATGCTGTTGGTTCAGTACCTGACATTGAAACATAACGTTGATTCTTAGATGTTCCGCTTGAATATGCTGTCTTAGAAATATGAGCATCCATTGTACATTCAATATATGCTACTGCTGCGTATGCTGCCCAAGGACGACCTAATGCTGTTTTACCTGAACTTACATCACTATCAGCTGTAAATTTAGACTTATAGAAGATACAACCATAGTTAACATAGTCTGCTTCACCTTTGTTATATCCCTTAAATGCTGTAATATAACCACCATCTGATGAACCATTATAAATTGAATGAATTGTACAATTTTCAAATAATGTTGTATTGTTTGTACCGAAGATGAAATCTGTAGTACCTGAAATAAATGAATTTTCAATATATTGACGTCCCTTGAAGAATTCAACAGTATCTTGATATCCTAAAAGAGATGAATTAGATAAAATGAATTGATCTGATTGAACTAATAAAGCTAAAGCTCTATGCTCCTTATATCCTGTACCTAACTTAGCGTCGAAATATTCTGTACAGTTATATGCATTAGAAATTGTAACATTCTTAATTGTACAGTTAACTGCTGTATCTCTAACAGCTACTGTTTGAGTTGAGTCAGTTACATGAGAGAAGCCATTCTTATCAGCAATACCATATAACGAATCCCATTCAATAATAGTTGCTGTTTTATATGTTGAATTGTTGTAATTTTGATCTTTTGAATAAGTACCTGTAGTATAACCAGCACCAATTATAGTTAAATTAGGAGTTGTAATTTCTAATTTTTCGTTATAATATCCTGCTGTAATATTTAAAATCTTATTAGCACTTGAAGGTACAATTGTTGTATTAGATAAGAATTGTAGTGCCTGTCCAATTGTATTAAACATATTACCATTTGTACCATTTATAGCCCCAATTGTGCCTGTATATGTATTATCAACTGTACATACATAATTTCCATCAGAATCCTTATATGCACTAGATGAATTACCTACATAAATTGTATAAGTTGTTTTATAATCTCCATAGCTTACTGTAATCTTTTGAGCTCCTGTAACTCCAGAATTAAATCCTGAGAATGTTAGCTTAGACGCTTCTAATACATTACCATTATCAAGAATACCATAAGCATAATTTGTATTTAATGATTTATCACTTGTTGTATAAACAGTTTTTAAGCTACCATTAACATATTGACTATTACCAGCTGATGAGCTTGAACCCTTATATGGAGAATATTGATATAATTGTAATCCTGAATATTCAGGTGAATATACGTTAATTGTTCTATCTGTCGATTTTGCAGTATATGTATCGTTAATAGTTAATTGTGCACTTACTTTATATCCATTTAAAGATTCATTGAATCCCTTTAATGTATAAATCGCATAATATGTGTTAGTTGCTGTATTCTTCCAGCCAGTTATACTTGTATAAACAACAGATAGCTCTTGACCCTCTGATGTGCGTGACTTACCACTACCATCAGTTAAAGTAAATGACCAATGACCAGTTGATTTATATAAATCTGATTCTGCTAATCCCTTAATAGTTGCAATAAATCTAATTTCCTCACCTTGTAACATTGTATCTGTAGCTTCATTTTCTTGAGATTCTACAGTTATTTGTAATCCTGTTTGTGGTGTTTCAGGCTCTTCTACAACTTCTTCTTCAAATAAGCATGTGAATACTCTCATACCATTGCTACCACCAAAGAAGTATGTACCTTCAGTAACAGTGTAAGTTAATGTTCTTTGTTCATAAGCCTTAGCTGCATCTGCATCCCATGCTACATTTCCTGATGCCGCAGTAACCTCATTACCGCTTTCGTCTAATAATTTAGCATTTCTTGCACTTGTACCTGCTGATGTCGCTAAAATTGAAATTGTACCAGCAGCTGGAACCTCTATTTTAATACCCTTTTGTGTTTTAGAAACGCCACCTGATGTACCAACACAATTATTACCACTTGATGTTTGCATTTGACAGCCATTTAAAACTGTATAAATTGTACCTGTTAATTCTACATCTGATGAAAATGATGTGTAAGATTCAGCTAGCTTACCAACTAATGTTGCATCTAATGAGTATGGATTAGATATTACATTACTATCCCATGCAGTAAATTTAGCATATAATGTTAAATTTGCTGTAACTGCAGCTGTTGTATCATATTTAGCTGTTAATCCTGAATTAGTATACCAGCCTTCAAAATTATATCCCCATTTTGCAGGTGTATATTGTACCTTATCACCTGATGCCATTGTTTGAGTGTTTAATGTTGTTGAGCCATCCATGTATTTTACTGTATATGTTTGTGCTGCTTGTCCTTGCTTGATTGTAAATCCCATAATTACCAATCTACTACCGCTTGAACCAACATATTGTGTTTCATTTGCTACATTCATTTGATATTCTGTGTAGTATGCTACCTTATTAGATCCAGCAACTGAGCTAAATGTTTTTGCAGCACTACCATCAGCACCATAAATAACTATTGATGCTGATTTGCTTTGATCCTTACTTGCAAAGCTTGAATCTGAGAATGTATAGTAAATACCAATAATTGCTCCTGCTTGCTTAGCAGTTATTCTAAGCACAGAATTGGCTGTACTATTACAGTTACCTCCAGGCAGCAAGCCCTTTGTGAAGGTATAAGCACTATCCTCGCTAGTTGCTGAGCTCTTATTAGTTGTTGGTGTTAGCTTTCTATTAGCTACAACGGTCATAATGTCATTAGAATACATTTCTGCACCTGTAGATAATTCTGTCTTAGTTTCATTATCTACATTGTAAGCTAACGCGTCTGCTGCATTAATATCTGTACCAATAAATACGAATGCTAATAATACGATTAATGTTAAAATTACTATTCTCAATCGTTTCATATTAAATCCTCCATTTCATGTTGAAGTATTCTTCTTTTATTTTTAATAAAAATAAACCTTATATTAAATTATACTACCATATGACAACGCTTTCAATCAATATTGATATAAAAAAAGCATAATTCTTACTTTTTTGTTAAAAATTATGCTTTTTCATTATATTTTTATAAATCGCTATATAACATGTTCTTATATACACCTGAATCATAAAGCTCATTCATAGCCTTAACAACATGTTCTTTATCTTCCTTATATGTAACACCTAACCATCTATCATGAGTTTCAATAACTCTACATACAATTTTGTTAGATTTAATTAAAGAATCTACATGAGTTGGTATAAAGAATTCATCCTTTAAAGGATTCTTTAAATTATCTAGGAATGTAGTAAAATCATTTTCTAATTCATCAACATATTCCTTAGTTAATCCCCACATATTCATAGAGACATATGAATTAACATCAATAATTTCTCCTGCAGCAGAAATAGCTGTAGCACCATTTTTTGTAATTCCTAATGTTTCCTTTACATTAGTTAAAACATCACCATTTACTTGGCACACACCTCTATTAACTGAGCCATGATCAGATAATGTATTCTTTAAAACGAATCCTGCTAGACATATTTCATTGTTCTTATTGTTAGTTAAAAATTCAAATATGCTCTTATAACAGTCTTTACCATAATAATCATCAGCATTTATTACAATGAATGGCTCCTTGATATACTCCCTCGCAGCTAATACAGCATGTCCTGTACCCCAAGGCTTAGTTCTTCCTTCAGGTAAAGTATAGCCTTCTGGTAAGGCATTAACATTTTGGAATGCATAACAAACTTCAACATTATTTTCCTTACAAACATCCTCTATTCTATTACCGATTACATCCTTAAAGTCTTGCTCGATATCTTTTCTAATAACGAAAATAACCTTATCAAATCCAGCCTTTATCGCATCATGAATTGAATAATCCATAATAATTTCTCCGTTAGGACCAATGCCCTCTAATTGCTTAATGCCGCCTACATATCTTGAACCAAGTCCGGCTGCTAAAATTAACAATGATGCCTTTGCCATAATTTTTCCTCCTTTAGAAACCCATCTTTTTCATGAATTCCTTTTGTTCTTTTGTTTTTTTATTACCTGTAAACAATAATTTTATTGCCTTAGGTGTTTTATTAAATAATAAATAAAATAAATGGTGAGTAAAGCATAATGGATATGTATACCAATGCTTACCAAATCTAGGATATAATGATAACCTATATTCCTTATTATTCATAAACAATCTAGATAATGCATATCTAAATTTATTCTTCTTATTCATTGATTTATTCTCT